>NZ_RZRW01000384.1:0-5619 GCF_003998745.1 Mesorhizobium sp. M7A.F.Ca.US.014.04.1.1
CTCAAACATGGCGGTTCCCCCAAACCAGGCCAGTTTTCACTGACGTTTCGTCTCACTGACATGCAAATGCGGCGGCCAAACGGCCAGAAAACTCAGCGCGCCGCCAGATTGGCGGCCGGAAAGATCGAGCATGTTTCGGTGCCGAAAGCCAGCAGCTTGCCGCCGCCATCCTTCAGCGTCGCTTCCGACACCGCCAACGTGCGGCCCTTGTGAACAACCCTGCCCTCGCAGACCACTTCGCCGGTCTTCGGCGTGATGGGACGCGTCAAATTCACCTTGAACTCCGCCGTCGTATAGGCCTCGCCCTTTTCGAGCAGCGTCTGCACGGCACAGGCCAGTGCCGAATCGAGCAGCGTCGCCGCCCAGCCGCCATGCACGCTGCCCAGCGGGTTGAGATGGCGCTCGCTCGGCATGCCACGAAAGACAGCGCGCCCTTCCGAGACTTCGGTGAGAGTGAAATTCAGCTGGAAGGAAATCGGCGGCGCCGGATACTTGCCGTCGACGATGCGCTGCAGCAATTCCAAACCGGTGTATTTCAGGATGTCGGCGTGCGGAATGGTGCCGAGGCCGAGCGGTGAGACCCGGCCAGGATAAAGTTCGACTTCGCTCATGTGAGGATTTCTCTGGCTGCGTCCTCGCCAGCTATGGCCTTGCCGCGTGCGTGATGTTTGCGCAAGGCGGCGAGGAAGCCGGTACGAGCGTCCGGCGGCTCGATGCCGCGCGGCTCATAGACGTGGCGGTTGAAGAAGAAGCCGGTGAGCCGGAAGGCGTCGTCGACATCAGCCGCATCCGCGCGCAGGCCGGAGCCGCGCTGCAGGAAGGCCGGCAGAGCCAGCATCCTGTCGCGCCATGGCAAACCGGCTTCGCGCGATACCGCGCGTCCCGACTTCGGCGAAACATAGGCCAGGTCCTGTCGCGTGCCGGTGGCGGCGCATTGGCTGAGATCGAGGCCGAAGCCGAGTTCGTCCAGCACCAGAAGCTCGAAGCGCGCCACCAGTTCTCCGGCAACGTCGGCGTCGTCGAGATGGACGATCATCACGGCAAGCGTTTCGTAGAGACCTTCATGCGCGTCGCGCTCGGGCAGCAGGCGCAGATGCGCGGCCATGGTCTGCAAGCCGTAGACGGCGACGGCGCTGTCCATCAACCGGGCAGCATTCATCTCGATCGCTTCGGCCTGGAACGTGCCGAGATGTTCATCAAGGCGCGCACGCCACAACAGGTCGACGCGATTGCCGGGCTGGAGGACGGGCTGCTGTTTGCGCGAACGGCCGCCGCGAACAAGGCCGAGATGACGGCCATGCGCTCGCGTCAGCACCTCGAGAATGGCGCTGGTTTCGCCATGCTTGCGGGTGCCGAGAATGATTCCCTCGTCGCGCCATTCCATTTCAGGAGCTTTTCACCGATCGGGTGGCGACATCACGGTATGGGCTTGGCTCCTGGGTAACTCTCACACCAATGCATAAAAAACCGCCCGCAGCGATGTGCTGCGGGCGGGCTGGTGAGGTCAGTCGATCTGCTAGAAATTGCGCTGGAAGCGGACGATGCCGCCGACGCTGCTCTTCTTGTCGGCCTTGGTCCAGTTGTTGAAGTCGAAGTCGTCGAATTTTCCTGCATTGAGGTAATCGACTTCAGTCGTGACCGTAAAGCCGGGCACAATGGTATAGGCAACGTTGGCAGCGACGCCGAGGTTCTTCCAGTCGTCATAGGAAATCTGGGCGTTGAACGAGGTCTTCTCGTTGAACTTGTAGGTGCCGCCACCCCAGACTGCCCAGTTACCGCCCCACGGCTTGTATTGGGTACGGCCTGTGCCGAAGTCGTTGATGTTGTCGTTGGTGCCGTAGCCGCCCATGACGAACAGCGTCAGTTCCTTGCTGACGTTGACGTCCAAACGGACCTTGCCGGCCACTTCCTCATAGTTGCTGTCATAGGCCACGACGCCAGTGATCGCACCCCAGTCGCCCTTGTACTTCAAGCCGCCGACGACATGCGGAACATAGCTGTCGATGGTGTTGACGGCGGTGCCTTCCTCAAGCGAGACCACGCCCGTGAAGCCGCTGCCAGCGTCGAAGTAATAGCTGATGAGATTGGTATCCTTGACACCATACGGGATGAGCGTGTCCTGGATGACATTGCCGGCATAACCGATGAACTGGTCGTATACCGTTTCATCCTTACCGACGCGCAGGCCACCGAGCTGGATCCAGGCGAAATTGAGGGTGGTGGTCTTGTTGCCGGCCTGCCAGCCGTTGTTGGCCGGGGTCTGGTCGGTATAGTCGCCGGAGGAGTTGCCGAACTGGAAGCGAGTTTCGGTGAAGGTTTTCAGCGTGCCGAGCTCGGTTTCCTGGCCGGTATAAGTCCTCAGCGTGAAACGCATGTTCTTATACCAGGTGTCGTTCGTTCCGCCGTCCATGTGATCGGGAACGTTGTTGGCGCCATCGAGCGAGCCGGAATCGCCGACGCCCATGTCGTAGCGGAGGTAGCCGCCGATGCGCAGGCAGGTCTCGGTGCCCGGAATATAGAAGTAGCCGGCGCCGTAGACGTCGCAAATCTTGACGTATTCGGCCGGTTCCGGTTCGGCGACGACGACAGCGTCGGCGGCGCGTGCGCCGCTGACCGCGATCAGGGCCGCGGCTGAGCCGAGAAGGAGGCTCTTGATGTTCATTTTCTGACCTCTCCAGTCATAGTTTTAAATGGCTTCGGATTTGTGGCTGGCGGCAATTTTTTCCCGCCTCACCCCCACAACGAAAAAGGCTCACACCGCTCGCCCTTTTCAGCGGCGAACATACCCATCGATCATCTGCCTTCAATGACGATTTCCGAAATAATGCCAATTCCGCGAACAGATTAATGCTGTGTTGCACAAATAACACTTGCCGCGATGGCGAATGGCACAAGTGGCACAACGTCACACATTGAATATATATACGGATACTTTCGCGACTAAATATAACTACGACGTTTTATATTTCTAAAAGACCGCACAATGTGGAATATCTACCTGGTTTTCGCCGACATCGACCTGAATCTTGCCGACCCCTCTATCGCCAGGTGACGCCCATTCGCCAATCCCACTCTGATGCCGAGGCGAAAAGCGGGATGACGCTTCCAAGCCTGTCTGCTTCTTCCAAGACGATCGAAACCCTGGAGCGCTGTGGTGTCCCCGATTGTGACAGCAGCCAAACGTTCAAAACGATTCCTCCGTGACGCCTCTCAGTCGACCTTGGCGACACGGGCGACGTGGTCGTCCGCCTCGATCAGGCGGATCGGCACTCCCGGGAAGCATGGCGTCGGTCGGAATGTCCCTGGTCGCGCCATGCGACGGCGGATGTTTGGCGACGGGACTGGGTTTTGGTTGGCTAGAGTGGCTTATCGTTCGGCGCTTCACGCTCGCGCGCGCGGTCGGCAAGGACTTCATCGATTACGTGACAGGATTTCTCAACCTCAACAGGGTTGGCGTCGATCTGTCCAGCGACCGTGATCAGCGCCTTCCAAAGCGTCCAGCCACGACCGCGCGCCCACATCGCCTCGTCGGCCGGAAGCCCGGCACGAAACGCCTCCCGGTTTTTGCCTTCAAACAGCGTCCACGCAATCGCCAGATCGCAGGCGGGATCGCCGACGCCGGAGGTTCCGAAGTCGATCACCGCGCTCAATCGGCCTTGCCTGACCAACAGGTTTCCCCAGCTGACGTCACCGTGGAACCAGACCGGCGCACCGTGCCATTGTGCGGCAAGTGCTGCCTCCCACACCGCACTGGCTGCGGCCGTGTCGATCTTGCCGTCGAGGGCGGCAATCGCTTGCCGGGCCTCGCCATCGTAGACGCTGAGTGCTCCGCCGCGAAAGAAATTGTGCTGTCCCGGCGCCGGTCCACCGGTGGCATCGATACGCTGAAGGGCGACCAGGAACGCGGCCAGGTCGGTCGCAAATTGCGGCAGGGTGGCAATCCGCTCGCGCTCTGCCGTCTCGCCTTCGATCCAGCGGTAGACGGACCAGTGCCAGGGATAGCTTTCGGCCGGAACTCCCATCGCCAGCGGCACCGGGATCGGCAGCGGCAGCAGAGGTGCGAGCCTCGGCAGCCAGCGATGCTCCTTTTCCACCTGCAGGGAATAGGCCGCGGCGCTTGGCAGTCGCACGGTCATCTCGCCGCCCAGATGAAAGGTCCTGTTGTCCCATCCGCCTGATGCAACCGGCCTGACCGGAAGATCCTTCCACTTGGGAAATTGCGTGGCGATCAATCGGCTGACAAGCGTTATGTCGATGTTCGGCTTGCTGACCATCGAGCCTAGCGCGGAAACTCGAGCCCCATTTCGCGGTAGCGCTCGGGGTCGTCGCCCCAGTTCTCGCGCACCTTGACGAACAGGAACAGGTGCACCTTCTGTTCGAGGATGCCTGCTATCTCCATGCGCGCCGCCTGGCCGATGGCGCGGATGGTCTCGCCCTTGTGGCCGAGAACGATCTTCTTCTGGCTGTCGCGCTCGACATAGATGGTCTGGTCGATGCGCACCGAGCCGTCCGGCTTCTCTTCCCATTTCTCGGTCTCGATATGCGAGGAATAGGGCAATTCCTGATGCAGCCTGAGATAAAGCTTCTCGCGCGTGATCTCGGCCGCGAGCTGGCGCATCGGCAGGTCCGAGATCTGGTCTTCCGGATAGTACCGGGGACCGACCGGCAGAGACTCGGCCAGATAATCGAGCACGTCCTTGCAGCCGGAACCGGTCAGCGCCGACACCATGAAGGTGCGCTTGAACGGCACCCTTTCGTTCGCTGCCGCCGACAGAGCCAGCAGCGCTTCGTGCTTGACGCGGTCGACCTTGTTGAGGATCAGCACCATCGGCTGGCGCACATCCTTCAGCCGTTCGAGGATGGCGTCGGCGTCGCCCCTGATGCCGCGCTCGGCGTCGATCAGAAGCAGTACGATATCGGCGTCCTTGGCCCCACCCCAGGCGGTGGTCACCATCGCCGTGTCGAGCCTCCGCTTCGGCTTGAAGATGCCGGGCGTATCGACGAAAACGATTTGCGCATTGTCATGCGTGGCGATGCCGCGCACGATGGCGCGGGTCGTCTGCACCTTGTGGGTGACAATCGACACCTTGGCGCCGACCAATTGGTTGACCAAGGTCGACTTGCCCGCATTGGGCGCGCCGATCAGCGCGACAAAGCCGGAATGCGTGGCGGCGGCTGTGGTCGCCGGCTCTTCGGTAGCGGTCATGCCGCGCTCCCTTCACTGGAGGGCCGCGAGCCCCCCGATTTTTGGGCCGATGCGGCGGCCCAAACGCCTTCGCGCACAAGAAATGCCGAAGCCGCCGCTTCTTCGGCCGCCCTGCGCGAGCCGCCGGTGCCGCTTATCGGCGCAAAGCCGCGGACCTGCAAGGATACAGTGAAGACCGGCTGATGGTCGGGTCCCTCGCGCTTGTCGATCACATACTCGGGTCTGATATCGCTGGTCTTGGCAATCCATTCCTGCAGATCGGATTTCGGATTGAGCGGCTTTGCGATCACCGTATGCGAGCGCGGTTCCCAATAGCGCAGGACGAACCGCCGCGCGGCCTCGATGCCACCGTCGACGTAAACCGCCGCAATCAGCGCTTCGACCGCATCCGCCAGATAGTTTCCGCCCGAGCC
>NZ_RZRW01000385.1:0-5662 GCF_003998745.1 Mesorhizobium sp. M7A.F.Ca.US.014.04.1.1
AGCGCAGCAGCGCCTCGAAGCCGGCGACGCTGCCGTCCTCGAGCCGGACGATCGGCTGGTAGGCAAGGGTGAATTCGCGCCGCTCGATGGCGCGGCGCAGGTCGGATTCGAACTGCAGCCTGTCGGTGCCGACAGTGCGGAAAGCCGGACGGAACGGCTCGATTCTGTCGCCGCCGAAGCGCTTGGCCTGATGCATGGCAAGCTCGGCATCCTTGACCATGTCCTCGGCCGACATCTGTGGCGAATTCCAGGTGATCAATCCGATCGAGGCGGTCAGCACGATCTCGCGCTTGGCAAAGGTGATCGGATTGTTGATGGCATGCTTGATGGCATCCGCCACGGCGGCGATGCGGGCCGGGTCCTGTTCGGACAACAGCATCAGCGCGAACTGGTCGCCGGCAAAGCGCGACAGCGAGTCCTTCGGCTTGAGCAGCCGGTGCAGGCGGCGCGCGATGGTCAAGAGGATGGTGTCGCCGGCCGAGATGCCGAGCCCGTCGTTGACCTGCTTGAAACGGTCGATGTCGATGACGAAGACGGTCGGGCGCACCTTCTCTTCGGTGCGCGCGATCGAGATGATCGCTTCCAGCCGGTTCATCAAAAGTTCGCGGTTCGGCAGGCCGGTCAGGTTGTCGTGCACGGCATCGTGCAGCAGCCTTTCCTCGGACTTTTTCTGCTCCGTCACGTCGACCATGGTGCCAACGCAGCGGATGACTTCGCCGTCGGATCCGATGACCGGGCGCGCACGCAGCGAGAACCAGTGATAGTGGCCGTCAGCGCCGCGCAGGCGGAAGTTCTGCGACACCCGGCCGCGCCGGTGCTCGAGCACGACGTCGAGCGTCGTGCGGAACGTGTCGCGGTCGTCGGCATGCAGCACCGGCAGCCAGTTACGCGCCGCACCGCCGAGGCTGTTCGGCGCCAGCCCGAGTTGGATGCTGACATCGGGCTTGGTGACGACGCGGTCGCGCAGCAC
Organism: Mesorhizobium sp. M7A.F.Ca.US.014.04.1.1; assembly: GCF_003998745.1. NCBI lineage: Bacteria > Pseudomonadati > Pseudomonadota > Alphaproteobacteria > Hyphomicrobiales > Phyllobacteriaceae > Mesorhizobium > Mesorhizobium sp. M7A.F.Ca.US.014.04.1.1. Next base: position 971 of record NZ_RZRW01000385.1, read on the forward strand.
GTCCCAGTCCCACACCGTGTCGCCCGATCCGGCCACGGCAAGCGCCTGCCGCTCCAGGTCGGAGAACAGGCCCTGATGCAGCGCGCCGCCGGCAAAGGCATGCTGCATGACGGTGAAGCCGATCAGCAGGATGATCAGGATCAGCCCGCCGCCCAGGGCCGGCTGGGCGATGTCGTTGTCGAGCATGCCGGTGATCGCCATCCACGACCCGCACAGCCACAACAGCACCATGACCCAACTGGGCACCAGCATGATCGCACGATCATAACCACGAATCCCGAGGAAGATGATCAGGCCAAGCCCCGTCAGTGCGGTGGCGGCGAAGGACAGCCTGGCGATGCCGGCGGCGACCGCGGGATCGACGATCGCAACGCCGGCGATCAGCACCAGCCCGAGGATCCAGACCAGTGCGCCATAACTGAAATGGCCGTGCCATCGGTTGAGGTTGAGATAGGCGAACAGGAACACCACGAAGGTTCCCGCCAGCGCCACCTCCGTTCCCGCCCGCCACATCTGCTCATTGCCGGGCGAGATCTCGATGACCTTGTTGAGGAAGCCGAAATCGACGCAGATATAGGCCAGTACCGCCCAGGCAAGCGCGGCGGTCGCGGGGAACATCGAGGTCCCCTTGACCACGAAAAGGATGGTCAGGAACAGCGCCAGCAGGCCCGCAATGCCGATGACGATGCCGCGAAACAGCGTGTAGGAATTGACCGAGTCCTTGTAGGATTCGGGATCCCAGAGGTAGACCTGCGGCAGCTTCGGCGAGGCCAGTTCGGCGATGAAGGTGATCACCGTGCCGGGGTTCAGCGTCACCCGGAAAACGTCGGCGTCGGGACTGGTCTGGCGGTCGAGCGCGAAGCCTTCGCTGGGCGTGATGGCAGCGATGCGGGTCGAGCCCAGATCCGGCCAGAAGATGCCGGAATTCACCAGGCGGAAATGCGGTGCGACGATCAGCCGGTCGAGCTGCTGGTCGGTGGTGTTGGCGAGCGCGAAGACAGCCCAGTCGCCGGTCGAACGGGCATCATTGGCCTCGACCTCGATGCGCCGCACGATGCCGTCCGGACCCGGCGCGGTCGACACCTGGAAATTCTCGCCCTGGTTGCGGTAGATCTCGACGGCGCCGGAAAGGTCGAGCGCGACGTCGTCGCGGGCGATCTTGATCGGCTCGACGGCGAAGGCCGACGATGCCGCCCACAGCGTCAGGAGTATCGCGAGGACAATGGCGAACAGCGGCCCGTTGCGCAGGAATTTCGTCAAAAATCAGTCCTTCGTTCCAACGCCCGGCGGATCGTCCGCGATCCGGGCGTAGAGGTAGTGGTCCTGCCAGATGCCGTTGATCCTGAGATAGGATCGCAGCAGTCCTTCGCGCCGAAATCCGGCTTTTTCAAGCACGCGGATCGACCTGATATTGTCGGGAATACAGGCCGCTTCGATCCGGTGCAACCTCAGCGTATCGAAGGCGAAGCGGGTCACCACCTTGACCGCGTCGGTCATCAGGCCGCGGCCGCCGAAGCGCTCGCCGATCCAGTAGCCGACATGGCCGCTTTGCGAGACGCCATGGCGTATGTTGCCGAGCGTGATGCCGCCGGCAAGCTTGCCGCTGCTCCTCTCGAAGATAAAGAAGGCGATAGCGGTTCCCTGAGCATAATCCTCGCGGTAGCGGCTGATGCGCAGCCGCCATGCGTTGCGGTCGAGTTCATCGGGAGTCCAGCGTGGCTCCCATGGTTCGAGGAAAGCGCGGCTTTCCCCGCGCACCGCCGCCCACTCGCGATAGTCGTTGGTGAACGGCACGCGCAGCGTGACACGGTCGCCTTTCAGTGCCGGCAGGTCACGGCGAAAGAAAGGGAGCGCGAACATGGCGCTTTGAGGGGCTTAGACGGCGAGCTTGCGGGCCGCGGTCTGCGTGCCCGCGAGCGATTCGAGAATCGCCTCGTAGGGCGCCAGTGTGCCCACAGGCCCGACAGCGGTAAGCGTCGGCTTGGTCGAGAACAAACGCGACGATAGATCGGTCAGCCGCTCGATCGTCAGCGCCGACAGCCGTTCCATCAGTTCCTCCTTGGCGATCGGCCGGCCGAACAGAAGCAGTTGCCGTGCGATCTGCGAAGCGCGGCTGGCCGGGCTTTCGGCTGACATGATCAGTCCGGCGCGATATTGGGCGCGCGCCCGGTCGAGTTCTTCCTGCAGGATCTTCTCACCGGCCTTCTGCAGTTCGTCGATGATGACAGGCACCAGTTCGGCGATGTCGCTCTGGCCGGTCGCTGCATGGACGCCGAAGACGCCGGTGTCGGAAAAGCCCCAATGGAAGGCATAGACCGAGTAACACAGGCCGCGCTTCTCGCGGACCTCCTGGAACAGGCGCGACGACATGCCGCCGCCGAGGATCATCGACAGCACCTGCGAGGCGTAGAAGTCGCGCACATGATAGGCCCGGCCTTCGAACCCCAGCACGATCTGCGCGTCCATCAGGTCGCGGTCCTCGCGAAAATCGCCGCCGACATATTGCGCATATTGCGGGATGGTGCTGTCGGCCTTGCTGCGGAAGCCGCCGAGCTGCTTTTCGACCTCGCGCACGAAATTGTCATGCTTGATGTCGCCGGCGGCGACAATCACCATGCGCTCGGCGCCATATTGCCGCTCTATGAAGTCGTGAAGTTGTTTCGAGGTGAAGGACTTGACCGTTTCGGGCGTGCCGAGAATGGAGCGCCCAATCGTCTGATGGCGATAGGCGGTTTCCGTGAAACGGTCGAAGACGATGTCGTCGGGCGTGTCGTGCGCGGCGCCGATCTCCTGCAGGATCACATGCTGTTCGCGTTCGAGTTCCTGCGGGTCGAATTCGGACTCCTGCAGGATGTCGGCAAGAATGTCGACGGCTAGCGGCACGTCGTCGGAGAGCACCCTGGCATAGTAGGAGGTGGTCTCGACGCTGGTGGCGGCGTTGATTTCGCCGCCGACGTCCTCGATCTCCGAGGCGATTTCGAAGGCGCTCCGCCTTTTCGTGCCCTTGAACGCCATGTGCTCGAGCAGATGGGCCATGCCATGCTCGTCGTCACGTTCATTGCGGGCACCCGACTTCACCCAGGCACCAAGGGCAACCGATTCGATGCTTTGAAGGGTTTCGGTGGCGACTGTCAGGCCGTTCGACAGACGGCTTACCTCAACACCCATATGGCTACTACTCCCTAACGCGCCGCCCGCGCGCGGCGGCCGACGTAATCTTCCACCATTTTCAGGTCGGATGGAAGTACCGTGTATTTTTCCTCCGATGTCATCAACCCACCTAGCCATGCGGGCAGTGCGGGCGACACGCCGCTGGCGGCTTCGACGGCGGCCGGGAATTTTGCCGGGTGTGCTGTACCCAGCACCACCATCGGCACGGCGCCTGACGCCTTGCCTGCGGCGACATGCACGGCTGCCGCAGTGTGCGGATCGAGCAGATAGTTGCTGGTCGCGAGCGTCGAGCGGATGGTGGCGGCGACCTCGTCCATATCAGCGCGGCCGGCGTCGAATTCGGACCGCATCCCGGCGATTTGGTGGGGTTCGATGGTGAAAGCACCGGACTGCTTCAGGCCGTCCATGTAGCGCCGCACGGTCGCGGCGTCACGGCCGGAGGCCTCGAACAGCAAGCGTTCGAAATTCGACGACACCTGGATATCCATCGACGGCGACGTGGTCGCAAAGACGCCCTTGGTGCGGTATTCGCCGGTCGAAAAAGTGCGCGCCAGGATGTCGTTGTCATTGGTGGCAATGACCAGCCGATCGATCGGCAAGCCCATCTTCTTGGCGGCATAGCCGGCAAAGATATCGCCGAAATTGCCGGTCGGCACGGTGAAGGAAACCGGCCTGTCCGGCGCGCCGAGCGACAGCGCCGAGGAGAAATAATAGACGATCTGGGCCATGATGCGGGCCCAATTGATCGAATTGACGCCCGAAAGCGCCACCCGGTCGCGAAAGCCGTGATCGTTGAACATGTCCTTGAGCAGGCCCTGGCAATCGTCGAAATTGCCTTCGATCGCCAGCGCATGGACATTTGCAGCCGTCGACGTCGTCATTTGCCGCTGCTGCACCGGCGAGACGCGGCCATGCGGGAAAAGGATGAAGATGTCGGTCCGGCTGCGACCGGCAAAGGCATCGATGGCAGCCCCGCCGGTATCGCCCGAGGTGGCGCCGACGATGGTGGCGTGCTGGTCGCGTTCGGCAAGCACATGGTCCATCAGCCGGGCCAGAAGCTGCATCGCCACGTCCTTGAAGGCGAGCGTCGGCCCGTGGAAGAGTTCCAGGACGAAGGTGTTGGGGCCGGTCTGCACCAGCGGGCAGACAGCCTCGTGGCGGAAGGTGGCATAGGCTTCGCGGACCAGCCGCTCGAAGACGGGCGCCGGGATTTCGCCGCCAAGGAACGGCGACAGCACGCGGATGGCAAGGTCGGGATAGGCAAGGTCGCGCATGGCGCGGATCTCGGCGGCGGAAAACTGTGGCCACTCGCGCGGCACGTAGAGCCCGCCGTCGCGCGCCAGCCCAGCCAGCACGGCGTCGGAAAATCCAAGAACGGGGGCTTCCCCGCGGGTACTCACATAGTGCATGTCACAATTCCGTTACTGCCTGGCTTTTTCCGTCCACCGCAAGGTGGTTAATTCTGCACTGGCTCAGTCGCATTTTTGCCGCGCGGTTGATATACGTCACCAGCTTTGCGAG
>NZ_RZRW01000386.1:0-5661 GCF_003998745.1 Mesorhizobium sp. M7A.F.Ca.US.014.04.1.1
CAACGATGCGGTCGCCGCAAAAGCGTGCCGCCGCCCAGGCCGCACCCGGCGTCGCGGCAAGCCCGGCGCGGACATCGAAACCCTGATGGAAGAAGCGCGACAGGATGTCGTCCAGCATGGCGCGCTCGCCGCCGAACAGATGGGTGCAGCCGGTGACGTCGAGAAACAGGCCGTCTGCCCCGTCCAGCGCCACCAGCGGGGTGTAGCGGTCGCACCAGTCGGCGAGGCCTTCGAGCAGGCGGCGATCGGCTTCCGGATCGGCCTCGACGACGTCGATCGACGGATGCATGGCGCGCGCATCGGCGATGCCCATGTCGCGCTTCAGGTGCAGCGCCTCAGCCCGCTCGTCGAGGGCCGAGATGCGCTGTGCGTTGCGGTCGCGATGGCTGATCACGAGCGGCGGGTGAGATGGGTGATCCGACGACCGGGAACGCCAGGACCGCCCCAGACGCTGGCGCAGGATCCTTTCCGCCGCCAGATAGGGAAACCACAGGGACAGGATTCTTTGCCCGGTCTCTTGCCTCGCCCGCTCTTTCGTCGAATGCGCGTTCATCGGGGTTCCACTCCAGTGTGAATTGTCCAGGCAGGGCCGTGCGGCTCTTGCCGATGGTGAGGGTGAAGGCCGGGCGGCCGATCGAGCCGGCCAGCGGCCCGGCGATGGTGTCGCGCGGCACCGCCGGCGCCGAGGCGACGATGAGGCGGACGGGTGCCGCCGTCGGTTCGGGCCCAGCCGCCTGCCGCAGCAGGAACACCGGCCGGCCGGCCGCTTGCGCCCTTGCATGCAGCCGGCGTGTCGCGGTCAGGTCAAGCCGCTGCGGATTGCCGCGGATTTCCAGGATGACGGCGGCGAGCGCCGTCATCCGGGCCGCCTCCTCGGCGACCCACAGCGCATCGACGAGCCTTGGCGCCTCGGAAAACAGCAATTGCTCCGGCTCGATGCCGAACGAGGCGTGAAGCCCCCTGGCATAGGGAAAGCCGGCCTCGCGAAAAATCTCCGATGTGCCGATCCACAGCACCGGCAGCCCCGGCGTTTGCTTGAGGATCAGGCTGGTGAGCGACAAAGCGAAGCCGGCGACGGCCCCGGCATCGCGGGTTTCAAGCCCATGGATTTCGCTCAGGGCGGCCTTCGGCAGCCCGCCGCTCAGGGCGGCATCGAGGCGCCCGACGCCGATAGGCAGGAACGCATCCGGCAACGCCGCGGCAATGCCACGCCGGACGATTGTGAGATCAGTGTTGACGTCAGCATCAAAGGGTGCGGCTGCCGGCGCAGCCAAGCGCTCGGGCAGCGTTCCCTCGATTTTCGCGATCTGGCGGCGCAGGGCAAAAACAGTCTCCCGCGCCACGGCGGTCATCGCCATGACGGTCAGCTTCCACTCACAATTGTTCCTGTTATGTTCCTATAGATTCCAGAGCGCATCCCAAGAGTCAAGCAGAGTCATGGGGAATTTATTCCTCTCTGCAGGGATGGCGCAGGCGCATCGGCCCGTTCATTTGCCGATTCCGGTGCGAAAGCCTATATGCCGGGATCAAAGGATAAAGCATGGCCCGCATCTACAAGACCCGCACCTGGCACGACGAACTCTCGCCCTCGATGGACGAAATGGAGTTCCTGGCGCTGGAGGCGTACGCCCATCTGCCGGAGGATTTTCGCAAGCTGACCGGCGAGATCGTCATCCAGATCGCCGAATTCCCGACCGACGAAATCATGGACGATCTGTCGCTGGAAACGCCATTCGACCTGCTCGGCCTGTTCGAGGGACGCGGCATCGCCGAGCGCTGGAACCCGCAGACCGGGGAAGGCCCGAACCGCATCACGCTCTACCGCCGCGCCATCCTCGATTACTGGTCCGAGAACGAAGAGACGCTGGGCGACATCGTCACCCACGTGCTGATCCACGAGATCGGCCACCATTTCGGCCTGTCGGACGATGATATGGAGAAGATCGAAGAGGCGGCGGAGTAGGGTGCGCTGATATTCAGGTGATGCCGGCCTGCAAATGATGGCTTCCTGCGCTTCCCCGCTCTACCGCGTCGCGGTAGAACGGTGCTCACGTACCCAAAAGTACGCTCCGCTCCGGTTCTCGGAAACCACCATTTTCGACTCGGCCTGACCTGAATCTCAACACACCCTGCGTCGGAGCTTTTCAAATCTACCAGTCACTCAGCTTGGTATCGGGCCCGTATTCCTGACCGTCGATATCCTTGACCACGGCCTGGCCGCAACGCATCGCTTTGGCCTTCTTGTCGTAGGCATAGGTCGGCGAGCCGAACAGATGCCAGCCCTTGTTCAGCGCCGCTGTCACCTTGTGGCAGAAGCTGGCATCGTCCGGAGCGGACAGAAAGCGGTAGAGTTTCATTGTTCAATTCCTGTCGTGAGTAGCTGTAGCCCGCTCGCATCCATCGAGCATTTATGACCCGATGGCGGCTGCCTTCGCCAGCAGTTTTTCGGCCTTCGCCAGATGCAGCCGCTCGACCATCCTGCCGTTCAGCGCGATCACGCCCTTGCCGGCATTCTCGGCGAGCGCGAAGGCTTCCTTCACCGAGCGTGCCTCGGCCACCGCTTCCGTGGACGGCACGAAGGCGCGGTTGGCGGCTTCGATCTGGGCCGGGTGGATGAGGCTCTTGCCGTCGAACCCCATGGCCGCGGCTTCCGCGCATTCATGGGCGAAAGCGTCGAGGTCGCGAAAATCGTTGGAGACGCCGTCGAGCATGTCGATGCCGCCGGCGCGTGCGGCCAGCACCATCTGCATCAGCCATGGCACGAGGTAGCGCCTGTCAGGCGTCGCCAGAATGCCGGTCTCCTTGACCAGATCATTCGTTCCGGCAACGAAACAATTGAGCCGCGAGGCCGGATCGCGGCCAAGTTCGGCGATGGCGCCGATGTTGAGCAGCGCCTTGGGCGTCTCGATCATCGCCCATAGTTTCACGCTGTGGGGAGCGAAATTATCGTCGAGCACGTCGCCGGCCGCGAGCAGGTCGCGCGGCGTGTCGACCTTGGGCAGAAGGATGCCGTCGGGTTCGCAGCTTGCGGCAGCCAGCAGGTCGTCGGCGCCCCATTCGCCTGATATCGCATTGATGCGCACGATCATCTCGCAGCGTCTCTCGGAATGGCCGGCGAAAATGCCGGCCAGTTTTTCGCGGGCGGCGATCTTGTCGGCCGGAGCGACGGCGTCTTCCAGGTCGATGATGATGGCATCGCAGGCAAGCTGCGCGATCTTGGCCAAGGCCTTGTCGCTGGAGGCCGGGATGTAGAGCACGGAGCGGCGCGGGCGATAGGTTTCCATGGATGATCTATGCCGCTTGTGGGCGGGTGAGGCAAGTCGGGGCATGAAGCTACCAATCTCCCCCACGAGGGGGGAGATCGGCAGCGTTTACCCCTGCACGAAAACTGCACGGGCCTGCGGAAAACCTCCTCGGATCCGCCCTGCCCTTTCCCCGCCCGCTTGCGAGACAAGCGGCATGCACAAGCGAGCAAAGCCCCGTTGGTCCCTGCCTCACCGACTGCGGAGCGAGGGCTGGTGGCTGGCCGATCCGCCGCGCGCGTGTCCCGTCGCAACCCTCATTCCCTTTGTCCGCAGAAGCCCGCCAACGGTTCGGCTGGAAGCCATCAGGAAAGCCAGGTCATGACAGCGTTGTTCTCCGCCGCGCCGAGCTATTGCAGCCGTTTCGGTGTCGCCATCCTGCTGGCAGCGCTCGCGGATTTTCTGTTCTATGGCCAGCCCGCCGGGATCACGGTTTTCCTGTTCGCCCTGCTGATTGCCGCGGCGGTCGTCGCTGTGCACCCGGCCGCCTTCAACGACGGCCGGGTCTGGCTCAAGCCCATCGCCTTGCTTGTCCCGCTGCTGCCGCTGGCTGAAAATGTCAGCACCCTGTCGGTCTCGATCGCGCTGGCGGCGCTGACCGTCTTCGCGCTTTCGTTGAGCGGTCGGCTGCGGCACAGCATCGCCCGCATTGCCGGGCAGATCGTGCTGTTCGGGCTGGCGGCGCCGTTCCGCTTCGTCATTGATTTCATCCGCTGGCGGAGGACGGCGCGGCGGTTCGGTGGGCGCCGCATCCGGCTGGCGGCGATCGCCGTCTGGGTGATGCCGCTGACGCTGGGCGCGGTCTTCCTGGCGCTGTTCGGTGCCGCCAATCCGGTCATCGACTATTGGCTGTCGCTGATCGATCTCGTGAGGCTGCTCGATCTTATCCAGCTGGCGCGGATTGCCTTCTGGCTGTTCGTGCTCGCCGCTGTCTGGGCTTTTCTGCGACCGCGCATGCCGCGCCTGGTTCGCCGCATCCCGCGCGCGTTGCCGGCGGTCAGCGCTCAAGCCGGCAAAACCGCCACCACCATCGAAGACATCCTGTTCGGCAAGGCCGCCATCCTGCGCGCCCTGATCGTCTTCAACATCCTGTTTGCGCTGCAGACGGCGCTCGACGCCGCCTATCTGTGGGGCGGGGCAGCGCTTCCCGATGGGCTGAGCTACGCCTCCTACGCGCATCGTGGCGCCTATCCCTTGATCGTCACGGCACTGCTTGCCGCCGGCTTCGTGCTGGCAGCGCTGCGACCCGGCAGCGAAACCTCGGCCGATCCGCTGATCCGCCGGCTGGTCTATGTCTGGGTGGCGCAGAACATCATGCTGGTCATCTCGTCGATCCTGCGGCTCGACCTCTATGTCGGCATCTATGCATTGACCTACTGGCGCGTCGCCGCCTTTGTCTGGATGGGGCTGGTGGCAGCAGGCCTTGCCCTGATCATTGCCCGCATCGCGCTTAGAAAATCCAACGAATGGCTGCTGTCCGCCAATCTTCTGACGTTATCCCTGACGCTTTATGCCGGCTGTTTCATCAATTTCGCAGCAACGATCGCCAATTACAATGTCGACCATTCCCTCGAAATGACCGGCCAGGGCATTCCCCTAGACGCCTGGTATCTTCACTCGCTCGGTCCGGGCGCGTTTCCCGCGCTTGATCGCTTCCTCGAGCACCAGGGCAAGACGGCGGCCGCCGGCACTGTCCGCGAACTGGCCGGCGTGCGCGGCAGCGACGAAATCTGGTATCGAACTATCCAGCAGAACTGGCGGGCCTGGAGCTTTCGCGACTGGCGGCTGCTTCGATATCTCGACACCAAGGAGCCGTTCGTGATTCCCTCCGCTATCGAACCTTCCATGCCGGGCCGCTGATCCATGCCGCATCACATCCTCGTCGCCGACGATGACCCGCACATCCGCGAGGTGATCTGCTTTGCCTTGGAGAAGGCCGGCATGAAAACGACAGGGGTGGCCGACGGTGCCGCCGCCTTGCAGGCAATCGGCCGCCGGGCACCGGACCTCGTCGTGCTCGATATCGGCATGCCGGAAATGGACGGGCTGGAGGTCTGCCGGCGGCTGCGGCACATATCCGATGTGCCGGTGCTGTTCCTCTCTGCGCGCGACGAGGAGATCGACCGCATCCTCGGGCTCGAAATGGGCGGCGACGACTATGTGACGAAACCATTCAGCCCGCGCGAGCTGGTTGCCCGCGTCAACGTCATCCTGCGGCGCGCCCGCCCGGCGGTGCCCGAACCGGCCGACGACAGGCAGTTTTCGCATGGCAAACTGGCTCTGGCGCCGGCCAGCCATACCGCCAGCTTCGACGGCAAGCCGTTATCGTTGACAGGAATAGAGTTCTCGATCCTGAAGG
>NZ_RZRW01000387.1:0-5654 GCF_003998745.1 Mesorhizobium sp. M7A.F.Ca.US.014.04.1.1
GAATTTCTTGATCGGTGCGACCTGCCACAGGATCGGCCCGAGCTTTTCGCCGAGCGCCGCCACGCCGGAGCCAAGAAAGCGCATCATCGATTCGCCGGCCTCGCCCAGCACGCGCCGGTTGGTGACGAAGCGGTTGCCCTTCAGCGAATAGACAAAGCCGTCCGGCGCCTCGCTGGCCCATTTGACGAAGGTCGGCTCCTTGAAGCTGGAATAGTAAGTGCCGTTGACCTCGATGCTCGGCACCTGGCGAGTGGCGTAGTTCAACTGCTTGGCCTTGGGAAGCTTGTCGGGATAGAAGGACGTATCCCAGGGTTCGAAGGTCCAGCCGCCCATGCCGGCGCGGATTGTTCCCGATGTGCTCATTGTCATCCTCCCAATGCAGAAAAAGATCAGGCCGCGGTGATCTGATCGACGGTTTTGGCCATGTCGACGAGCACCCATCCTGGCCGGTAGGGATTGGGCCGGCGACCCGTTTCGTGGAAACCATAGGCAAGATAGAGCGCAATGTTCCGCTCCATCCTGGCGTTGGTGTAGAGCCGCACTTCTGGCAGACCCCAGAGATGGGTCTGCTCATCCGCGTGTTTCAGCAGCGCAATGCCGAAGCCCTTGCCTTGAAAGTCGGGGGAGACCGCGACGGAGAAGATCATCGCGTGGTCGTCATGTCGCTCCAGCGTGATCAGCCCGGCAAGCTCGCCGCCACTTTCCAGCAACCAGACCTCGCCGCGCACGATGCGCGGTGCATAGTCCTCGGTGACCGGGACCGGCGGCGCGCCGAACAGTGCGATGTAAGGCGCATAAGCCGCTTCCGTCAGCGAGACGACGGTTTGGAGATCACCGGCAAGCGCTCTTCTGATTGTCATTCAAAAGCTCTCCAGGCGCCAACCGGTCGATCACTCCGCCGCTTCGCGTTTGCCTCCGGGACGTCGCTCCAGAAGCTCCTTGAGGAACTGGCCGGTGTAGCTGCGCTTTTCGCGCACGATGGCTTCCGGCGTGCCGGAGGCGACCAGTTCGCCGCCGCCATCGCCGCCTTCGGGGCCGAGGTCGAGCACCCAGTCCGCGGTTTTTATCACTTCGAGATTGTGCTCGATGACCACCACCGTGTTGCCCTGGTCTACCAGTTCGTGCAGCACTTCCAGCAGTTTGGCAACGTCGTGGAAATGCAGGCCAGTGGTCGGCTCATCCAGGATATAGAGCGTCTTGCCGGTCGCCTTGCGCGACAGTTCCTTGGCCAGCTTGATGCGCTGCGCCTCGCCGCCGGACAGCGTTGTCGCCTGCTGGCCGATATGGATGTAGCCGAGGCCGACCTGCTTCAGCGTGTCGAGCTTGTCGCGCACGCCGGGCACGGCGGCGAAGAAATCGACGCCTTCCTCGACCGTCATGTCGAGCACGTCGGCGATCGACTTGCCCTTGAACAGGACATCGAGCGTCTCTCTGTTATAGCGCTTGCCGTGACAGACGTCGCAGGTGACGTAGACGTCGGGCAGGAAGTGCATCTCGATCTTGATGACGCCGTCGCCCTGGCAGGCCTCGCAGCGGCCGCCCTTGACGTTGAACGAAAAGCGTCCCGGCTGATAGCCGCGCGCCTTGGCCTCCGGCAGGCCAGCGAACCAGTCGCGGATCGGCGTGAAGGCGCCGGTATAGGTGGCCGGGTTTGAACGCGGTGTGCGGCCGATCGGCGACTGGTCGATGTCGATGACCTTGTCGAGGAATTCGAGGCCCTCGATGCGGTCGTGGTCGGCCGGATGTTCGCGCGAGCCCATGATGCGTCTCGAAGCGGCCTTGAACAGCGTCTCGATCAGGAAGGTCGACTTGCCGCCGCCGGACACGCCAGTGACGGCGGTGAAGGTGCCGAGTGGGATTTCGGCGGTGACGTTCTTCAGATTGTTGCCGCGCGCGCCGACGATCTTGATGCGGCGGTTCTTCTTCGCTTCACGCCGCACGCCGGGCGTCGCCACTTCGAGCGCGCCCGACAGATATTTGCCGGTGATCGAATTGGGATTGGCCATGACCTGCTGCGGCGTGCCCTGGGCGATGATCTCGCCGCCATGGATGCCGGCGGCCGGGCCCATGTCGACGACATAGTCGGCATGCAGGATGGCGTCCTCGTCATGCTCGACGACGATCACCGTGTTGCCGATGTCGCGCAGGTGCTTCAGCGTATCGAGCAGGCGCGCATTGTCGCGCTGGTGCAGGCCGATCGACGGCTCGTCCAGCACATAGAGCACGCCGGTCAGGCCGGAGCCGATCTGCGATGCCAGCCGGATGCGCTGGCTCTCGCCGCCCGACAGCGTGCCGGCCAGTTGCTTCAGCCGCTGCTTGAGAATCGGGAACAGCATGAACATGCGCTCGCTGTCTCTGAGGATGGCATCCTTGTCGGTGCGGGTGCAGGCGCCGAGCCGCAGATTGTCAGCCACCGTCAGGCCGCCGAACAGGCGCCTGCCCTCCGGGCTCTGCGCGATGCCCAGACTTACGATGCGCGACGGAGCGACACCTCCAATCGGCTTGCCATCGAAGATGATCCTGCCGCCGCGCGGCCGCGACAGGCCGGAAATGGTGCGCAAGGTCGTGCTCTTGCCGGCGCCGTTGGCGCCCACCAACGCCACCACCTCGCCGGCATGGACGTCGAGCGAAATGCCCTTCAGCGCACGCACCGCGCCGAAATTGACCTCGAGGTTCTCGACACTGAGCAGAACGGGGCTAGGCGTGGCCAAGATACGCCTCCCGCACTTTCGGGTGTTCGCGTACCTGCTCCGGTGTTCCGACGCAGATCACCTCGCCAGTCGCCAGCACCTGGATGCGTTCGCACAGCGCCATGATCAGGTCCATGTCGTGCTCGACAACGACCACCGTTACGCCATAGCGGTCACGGATCGTCCGGATCAGCGCTGCCAACACCTTGGTCTCGTTGGAATCAAGACCGGCAGCGGGCTCATCGAGCAACAGCAGTTGCGGGCCGGTCGCCAACGCACGCGCAATCTCCAGCCGCCGCTGATCGCCGTAGGGAAGATCCGCGGCGACCCTGCCGGCCTGATCTGTCAGGCCCATGAGGTCGAGGAGTTCGTCGGCCTTCTGCCGGGTCGCGGCCACCCGCTCGCGATAACGCCGACCGCGCAGCACGGTATCGGCGGCGCCGACAGGATGGCGCAACTGCGCCGCCGTCAGCACGTTCTGCGCGACGCTGAGGCTGCCGAACAGGCGAGAGCCCTGGAAGGTGCGGGCGATGCCCATCGCGACGATCTGCGATGTGCGCAGGCCGACGATCGACCGGCCCTCCATCTCGATGCTACCGGAATTCGGCTGGGAGAAGCCGGTGATCAGGTTGAAAAGCGTGCTCTTGCCCGAGCCATTCGGCCCGATTACCCCAATGATTTCACGTTCGTGGAGCTCGATGGAATGATCACGCAGGGCAACCAGCCCTCGAAAGGCTTTTGTCAGCCCGACCGTCCTCAACAGCACTCGACTCGACTGTCTATCCACCCGCCGGTTTGCCCCTGTCCCTCGCCGCCCCGTTCGGCCCGGTCAAGCTTCAAATGGACAATTCGAACGGCAAGATGTCAAGTCCTATTCCCAAGAGGAAAGCTGTATGCCTGCCTCGGCTCGACCGTTGCCGCGACAGCACCGGCATCGATGCAGGGCCTGCAGTCCAGCGCGCCAGCGCTCGCTTCTCGAGCCTGCGCGCATAGTGCGTGGGCGCAAGGCACGAGACGAAGACGATCGGCGCCACCGGCCCGTAGACCTTGGGCGTCCTCGGACCGCGCTTGTGCTAGCTTGTTGTCTGTTCGGCGACAGCTTCTTCGAGGCCGGCTGCGGCCTGGGCGGCGAGAGCGCGCGCCGCCGCCTGTGAATCGTAGAATTCCTCGAGCGCATGAACCCTGCCCCACCGCAGCGTGAACACGTGGAGACCACGGTTGACGTAGGACGTATCGCCGTTGAGCAGGGTAGCGGTGCCATCCCACTGGGCAAACACGGTGGTATGCCACGGCCAGCCCTTCACCCACACGTGGTTGACCGTGAGATGGAGAGTGGGCAGAACACGGCCGAGGCGCTCGAACCACCGGCGCAGGGCCTGCTTGTCGTGGCGCTCGCCACCAAGCGCGTGTGCGCCACCAACCCGGTGATGGACATGCGGCGCGATGGCCTTCACCGCCGCATCCCAGCGATGGTTGTTGACGTCGTCGAAGCTCTGCCGGATCGATTTCTCGACAAAATAGCTGTAAAGCATGTGACCTCTCTCCAAACTTATCGGTGGCGCGCCGTTCCGACGCGAGACCCCGGCCAGCATCGCTCGGCCGCGGTCTGCGCGTCAGGTCAGGGCATTGTCGCGTCGGCTCGCAGGGATGTGTCCGTCTCGGTCGAGACCGTCACTTCCTCACCGGACCTTGAGAACGCGTAGAGCGAGCCCGGGTGGCCAGGTATGGAAAACGCCACGGAGTCACTGTTGGCGAGGCCCATGACAACCCGCAGCGGATCACCCCCGGTCTTCGGTGCGAAAGTGGCGGTGACCTCAAGCAGGTCGCCGTCCGGAACGTAGTAGACCACCATGTCCAGGTGTGCCTGGTGCAGGCTACCGCCTTCGATCGGGCGCCCGATGGTGGCTTCCTCGGCAAGAGCCGGGGTTGCAAGAAACAGCGCCGCCAGCAGCGAGGCGCCCAAGGTTTTGCGGATCATCTCATTTGTCCTTTTTTAGATTGCGTTCACCCTCTATATAGGGTATAGATTACGAATGCAATCTAAAAAAGGAGATGACGATGCGTGTAAGTCGCACTCAGGCCGCGGAAAACCGTGAGACCGTGATCAATGTGGCAAGCCGGCTTTTTCGGGAGCGCGGGTTCGACGGCATCGGCCTCAAGGATCTGATGAAAGGGGCCGGGCTGACCCAGGGCGCCTTTTACAAGCAATTCGAGTCGAAGGACGATCTGGCGGCGCTGGCGTCCAGGCGGGCGATGGAAAGCGCCACCCACAAATGGTCGGCCGCGACCGCGGCAAATCCCGGGAACCCGCTCGACGGGGTGATCTCATTCTACCTCAGCATGGATCATCGCGGAGAAAAGATGGACGGCTGCCCGGTCGTTGCGCTCGGCTCGGATGCCGCCAGGCAAGGTGCCGAGGTGAAGGCGTCATTCGAAGCCGGCATCAAGGCGTACCTCGAGATGCTCGGCGGTTGGGTTGGCGAGGGCGACATCGAAAAGACCGGCAACAAGGCAATGGCCGTTCTCTCGACGATGGTCGGCGCGGTCGTGCTGTCGCGGGTCGTCAACGACCCCGACCTTGCGCAGGCTTTTCTGGATGCGGCGGCCGATCAGGTTCGCGAAGCAGTCGCTACTTGAACGGCGCGAGCAGCGCCGCCAGCACAGCAAGGATAGGAGAGCAGATGGAACGGATTGTCGTCACGGGCATGGGTGCGGTCACGCCCCTTGCCGCCAATGTCGAAGCGTCCTGGTCACGCCTGCTTGCCGGCCGGTCTGGCGTTCGCAGGCTTCCTGACGATGTGGTGGGAGAGCTGCCGGCTAAGATTGGCGGCGTGGTTCCCTCCCTGGGCGAAGACCCCGAGGCTGGTTTCGATGCCGATGCCGTCCTGTCCGCGAAGGATCAGCGCAAGGTAGACCGGTTCATTCTCTTCGCGCTGGCGGCGGCGGAAGAGGCGCTTGCGCAGG
>NZ_RZRW01000388.1:0-5641 GCF_003998745.1 Mesorhizobium sp. M7A.F.Ca.US.014.04.1.1
TATAGGCGCCGACCATCAGCACGTCGGCATTGGTCAGCAGGAAGAAGAAGCTCTCGACCAGGAAGATCGGCAGCGAGACGACGAACCATTGCGCGAAATGGACCTTCATCGGCCCGGCCGGAATCTGCCGTTCCATGCGCTGGGTGACACCGATAAGCTGGCCGAGCGTTGTGGCGTAGGTGGCGGCGATCGAGGCGAAGATCGCGGTCTTTGCGTCAGGAGCATAGCCCGCCAGCAGCATCAGCGCCATGAACAGCAGGATCAGCACCGGCCGCACCAGATAGGTCGGCGACAGGGCAAACAGCGCCCAGCTGTTGGCGCGTGCCAGGCCCGACAGAAGGTCGGACATGGCGATCATCGGCAGGCAGATGACGCCGAGGATGAACGGGATCACATAGTAGCTCTCGATCCAGGGTGCCGCCAGCCAGACGCCGAGCGCGCCGAGCCCGGCAATCAGCGTCGAGGCGATCAGCACGAACAGACGGCTGGCCAGCACGATGCCGCGCAACTCGTCCATCAAGCCGCGCTCGCGGTATTCGGGAATGTAGCGGATGACGGAGGTGTGGAAGCCCAGGCAGGCGAGATTGCCGACGATGACCATCGTCACCCAGACGAGGACGAAGATGCCGTACTCGAACGAGCCCATCCAGCGTGCCATCAGCACCTGGCTGACGAAGGCAATGACGGCGCTGACGATGCGGACCGAGAAGGCGATAACCGACATGCGGCTGGCCTCGCCGCGCTCGTCGGCGGTGAACAGCACAGCATCGATGCGGCCAAGCAACGGCCCCATGCGCAGCGCCCAACGCTGCGGCAAGAACCGCCCGGCAGTCGTGGCCGCGGAAAAGCGCACCCCGATTTCTCTCCGTTTTCCGCTTCTTTTTCAGGCGTTGGTGTAGCGGAGACACATTAAGAAACGGTTGGGTGAGGAATTTCCTTCGCCCCGTCCCTATACGGGGAGAACGTGCCGGCAGGCGGATGAGGGGCGGCACAGGCGTTTGAGGTTTGCGCCGCTGTTTCATCATCGCCGAGGCGCGCAGCACGGAGACGTTGCCGATCAGGATAGCACCCGGCTTTATCGCAAGATCGTGCCTCAGATGGTGCCTTGGCTGCCAGAGGATGAGGCCGCGCAGCTGAAGTTCGAGTTCGAGGCGGCTTAGTCGGCGGGACATCGCCCCCCTCTGGCCTGCCGGCCATCTCCCCCTCAGGTGGGGAGATTGGCTAATCGCGAACGCAGGCGCCGCCCCTCATCCGGCCCTGCGGGCCACCTTCTCCCCGTATAGTGACGGGAGAAGGAAAGCGCCGCGCCTTTACGCAAACGCCCCATGGCAGTGCTTGTACTTCTTCCCCGAACCGCAGGGGCAGGCTTCGTTGCGGCCTACCTTGCCCCAGGTGGCCTGGTTGTTGGGGTCGCGGTCTTCGGGGGCGACGATTGCGGTTGTCTCCGGGCGGACCAGGAGGGCGGTTTCGCCGCCTTCGAAGTCGTTTTCGCCGGTGCTGCCGTCGATATGGGTGCCGAACATGTCGGGGGCTTCCGGAGGTGGCGCTTCGGCGGCCTGACGGACCAGTTCGACGCGCATCAGCTGCGCGGTGACGGCCTGGCGCAGATTGCCAAGCATGGCCTGGAAGAGTTCGAACGCCTCGCCCTTGTACTCCTGCAGCGGATCGCGCTGGGCGTAGCCGCGGAAGCCGACGACCGAGCGCAGATGGTCGAGATTGACGATGTGCTCGCGCCACAGATGGTCGAGCGTCTGCAGCACCACCGAGCGCTCGACATAGTTCATCACCTCGGGGCCAAAACGCTCGGCGCGCTCCTTGGCGGCGGCTTCGGCGGCCTGCGCGATGCGCTCGCGGATGTCGTCCTCGGCGATGCCCTCTTCCTTGGCCCAGTCCTCGACCGGCAGGTCGAGGTTCAGGAACTCGGCGATCTCGGCCTTCAGCCCGGCAACGTTCCACTGCTCGGCATAGGCGTTTTCGGGAATGGCCTTGGCGACGATCTCGTCGATGACGCCTTCGCGCATCTCGGCGATCGTTTCGGAGAGGCCTTCGCCGTCCATCAGTTCGATGCGCTGCTCGAACACCACCTTGCGCTGGTCGTTGGAGACGTCGTCATATTTCAACAGGTTCTTGCGGATGTCGAAGTTGCGCGCCTCGACCTTCTTCTGCGCCTTTTCCAGCGCCTTGTTGATCCACGGATGGATGATCGCCTCGTCTTCCTTGAGGCCGAGCTTCTGCAGCATGCCGTCCATGCGCTCGGAGCCGAAGATGCGCATCAGATCGTCCTGCAGGGACAGGAAGAATTTCGAGCGGCCGGGGTCGCCTTGTCTTCCTGAACGACCTCTAAGCTGGTTGTCGATGCGGCGCGATTCGTGGCGTTCGGTGGCCAGCACATAGAGGCCGCCGGCGGCCAATGCCTTTTCCTTCAGCCGCTCAATGTCGGCAATGATTTCCTTTTCCCGCGCCTCGCGTTCGGGGCCGGCCGGCATGTCGCCCAGCTCTTCCTCGATCCGCATCTCGGCATTGCCGCCGAGCTTGATGTCGGTGCCGCGGCCGGCCATGTTGGTGGCGATGGTGATGGCGCCGGGCTTGCCGGCCTGGGCGACGATCGCCGCCTCGCGCTCGTGATGGCGAGCGTTCAGCACTTCGAAATCGGTAAAACCTTCCTTGCGCAGGCGCTCGGCCAGCTGCTCGGACTTTTCGATGGAGGTGGTGCCGACCAGCGTCGGCTGGCCCTTGGCGCTGGCTTCGCGGATCTCCCTGACGATCGCCTTGTATTTCTCCTCGACCGTCCGGTAGACCTCGTCGTCCTCGTCGATGCGGATCACCGGCAGATTGGTCGGGATCTCGGTGACTTCGAGGCCGTAGATGTTGCCGAATTCCTCTGCCTCGGTCAGCGCCGTGCCGGTCATGCCGGACAGCTTCTTGTAGAGGCGGAAATAGTTCTGGAAGGTGACGGAGGCGAGCGTCTGGTTCTCCGGCTGGATCGCCACATGCTCCTTGGCTTCGAGCGCCTGGTGCAGGCCTTCCGAATAGCGGCGGCCCGGCATCATGCGGCCGGTGAACTCGTCGATGATGACGATCTCGCCGTTGCGGACGATATAGTCCTTGTCCTTCTGGAACAGCCGGTGCGCCTTCAGCGCGTTATTGACGTGGTGGACGATGGCGACGTTCTCGACGTCGTAGAGCGACTCGCCCTTGAGCAGGCCGGCGTCGCGCAAAAGGTTCTCGAGCTTCTCGGTGCCTTCCTCGGTGAAGATCGAGGTCTTCTGCTTCTCGTCGATCTCATAATCCTGCGGCTGCAGCTGGATGATGAAGGTGTCGATGGTGTTGTACATTTCCGAACGGTCCTCGAGCGGACCGGAAATGATCAACGGCGTGCGTGCCTCGTCGACCAGGATGGAATCGACTTCGTCGACGATCGCGTAATTGTGACCGCGCTGCACCATCTGGGCGCGCTCGTATTTCATGTTGTCGCGCAGATAGTCGAAGCCGAGCTCGTTGTTGGTGGCGTAGGTGACATCGGCGGCGTAGGCGGCGCTGCGCTCCTCGTCGGACAGGCCGTGGACGATGACGCCGACCGAGAGGCCGAGGAATTTGTAGACGCGGCCCATCCATTCGGAGTCGCGGGTGGCCAGATAGTCGTTGACGGTGACGACGTGGACGCCCTTGCCGGCAAGCGCGTTGAGGTAGACCGGCAGCGTCGCGACCAGGGTCTTGCCCTCGCCAGTGCGCATCTCGGCAATGCCGCCATTGTGCAGCACCATGCCGCCGATCAGCTGGACATCGAAGGGGCGCATGCCGAGCACGCGGCGCGCGGCCTCGCGGGCGGTGGCGAAGGCCGGCACCAACAGATCGTCGAGCGTGGCGCCGTTGGCGATGTCCTGGCGGAATTTCGCGGTGCGGCCGACCAATTCCTCATCGGAAAGCGCCCGCATCTCGTTTTCCATGGCGTTGATCGCCTCGACACGGGGCCGGGTCGATTTGACCCGACGGTCGTTGGAGGAACCGAAAACCTTACGGGCGAGACCGCCGAGACTGACCATCCAATGGTCCTTTCGATAGAATTCTCAATCTTGAGATGAGCGCCGGGCGGCCCCATCAATTCCACGTGAACGTGGACAAACACAAAAAGCGCCCGGAAAACGGTTCTGGACGCAAAGTCGTTGGACAGATAAGAGGGGGCTCAACTGATGTCAACGCCGCGCTGGCCCTGCTGGCTGCGCCAAATTCCGCCACAATCTGGCCGATCTGGAAGCACCCCTCTTAACAATCCCCACCGGAGTCCCCCTATGTCCCTGTTGTTTCGCCGCGCGTCGCTCGCCAGCCTTGGCTTGGCCGTCGGCCTGTCGGCCCTTTCGCTCTCGCCTGTGATGGCGCAGCAAACCGCTCCCGCTCCAGCGGATGCAGCAGCGCCAGCCGCGGCACCGGTCGATCCCAATAAGGTTATCGCCACGGTCAACGGTCAGCCCCTGACCGAAGCAGATCTGGTGCTTGCCGAAGGGGAATTGTCGCAGCAGTTCGCACAATTGCCGCCCGAGCAGCGCCGTGCCGCCGCCCTTTCGGCTGCCATCGAGATCCGCGTCATGGCCGCCCAGGCGGTCACCACAGGGCTCGACAAGGATCCCGACTTCCAGCGCCGCATGGCCTTCCTGCAGCAGCGCGCGCTGCATGGCGAGATGGTCGAGAAGGGTGTCGTCGACAAGGTCACCGACGCCGAGGTCCGCGCCCGTTACGACCAGGAAATCGCCAACACGCCGCCCACCAACGAGCTGCATGCCCGTCACATCCTCGTGAAGACGAAGGAAGAGGCCGAGGCGATCATCAAGCAGCTCGACGGCGGCGCCGACTTCCAGAAGCTCGCCAACGAGCACACCAGCGATCCGTCAGGCAAGACCAGCGGCGGCGACCTCGGCTGGTTCGGACCTGGCCAGATGGTGCCGGAGTTCGACAAGGCGGCCTCCGCGCTCGAGGTCGGCAAATACACCGAGCAGCCGGTGCAAACGCAGTTCGGCTGGCATGTCATCAAGCTCGAGGACAAGCGCACCAAGCAGCCGCCGGCCTTCGACGACGTCAAGGACCAGGCCAAGCAGGCGGTCATCCGCGACAAGTATTTCGCGCTGGTCAAGTCGCTGCGCGCCGGCGCCAAGGTCGAGATCCCCGACGCCAACCTGAAGAAGGCGGTCGATACGCTGGAAAGCGCCAAGTAAGACTGGCAGCTTTTTGAAAAAGGGGCGCGGCAGCCAGGGGTTGCCGCGCCCTTTTCATTCATTGCCGTCTTTACGAGGCAGGCGCCGCTATGCCTCGCATCACGTAGTTGACGGCCTTGCCGATGGTCGCTTCGTCCTCGTCGAGCCGGTTGGTCAGCAGATGTCTCCAGGCGAAGGAGGCGATCAGGTCGGCGACGACAGCTGAATCGATTTCGGCCGGGATTTCGCCCCTTGCCTTGGCGCGTTCGATGATCTGGGCGGTATGGGACCGTCGGCCCAGTGAGTAGTCGGCAAGGGCCGCGGCCGCGGTCGCGTCCGACTGTGCCTCGGCGATCAGCGACCGGAACACGCTTCCCGACGATGTCTCGCGCCAGTGGGCGAACAGGTTTTTCAGGAAGCCGACGAGATCCTCCTCCAGCCGCCCGGTATCGGGA
>NZ_RZRW01000389.1:0-5639 GCF_003998745.1 Mesorhizobium sp. M7A.F.Ca.US.014.04.1.1
TTTTTTCTTCCCGACACCGCCGGTGCCGGTGCGCTGGCGCCGCCGCATGCTGGCCTTCGGTTCCGGCGATCCGACACGGGCGATCTGCTCGACGCTGATTGCCGAGGCCTATGGCCAGATCCGCTATCCGATCCTGCCCGAGATCACCCGTGCGCCCGGCCGCGCCTCGGCGCAGTCGAACTATTCGCGCAAGGAAATCCTGCACATCCGCCACCATTCGCTCTACACGCCGCGCGATTTCGACCTGTCGCCCTATTTCCGCATCGTCAAGCCGACGCTGGAATATGGTTTCGACTACCGGGCGGTGACCTGGGACGACAAGCTTGCCGATCCCGGGGCCAAGGCCGCCGAATAAACGCGATCAAATGAGTCCAGCCGCTGCACAGGACCGCTGGCCGGCAGCCGGGCGTCAGTGCTTGCAAGCCGCGGCCCGCACGTCCGAGGGTGTGGCGTCATAACGGCGACGGAACGCCCGGTTGAAATAGGAAAGGTCGTTGAAGCCGGCCTCGTAGGCGATCGCGGTGATGCTGCGTCCGGCATGGCGCGGATCGCCGAGCATGCGATGGGCGCGCGCCAGCCGTTGGGTCATCATGAAATCAATCAAGGATGTGCCATCGCTCTCGAACAGCTTGCGGACGTAGCGGGCCGACAGTCCGTGGCGGGCGGCGACGTCTTGCGCCGACAGGTCGACATGGCCACCATGCGCGACGATATCGGCCTTGATGGCGCGCAAGCGGGCAACGCTGACGCCGCGGCCGCGTGCGATCTGGGCCGCATCCCTGGTCGCGCCCATGGCGAGTGCGGCAAGGTCGAAAACATGTGCCGCCGCAAGGTGGCAGGCCTCCGCAGTCAACTCGTCTCCGACCTCCTGGATCGAGCTGATATAGTCGAGCAACAGCCGCATCGCCCCGCTTTGGGTCGGCAAGGGCCGCATAAGAACCGCGGCCGGATCGCCGATCAGAGGCGAAAGCTGCTTGCGCGAAAAACTCAGATTGACGAAGCGAAACCCGCCGGCGCCGATCAGGTTGAGGCCAACCTCTTCACCGCTCATCATCAGCGCCTGGCCGTTGCCGACCGCCTCCTCGCGGCCGCGATGCTTCATCACACTGCCCCCGTCGAGGGCCGCCAGAAGAACGAAGTCGTCATTGTCGATCAGCGACGACGTACGATGCACCCGGAATTCCGATGAGCTGCCGGTGGCGATGCCGAGGCCTGGCAACGCGCGCACCCGCATGTCGATCTGCGCCGGCGCCAGCGGATCGAGGTCCACCCTCAGAACCGTGCGGCCGTAAACCTCACGCGTGATCTCGACGCGATCCCGCTCCGGAAACATCTCCGTCGCCAGCCTGAATGAGGCTGACGTCCCCATCGTCGCAGTCATCGACACCCCCCATGCCCAAGAGCGCGGTCATATGCGCCGGAGCCTGCAAAACGTCAATCCCGGGCCGTTTTGGCCGCTTTCAGTGCCGTTCTGTCCAAGCTGCCCCCCTTTTATGCCCCTAGTTTGCGGCGCGATTCCGGAACCGGAACCGCATTGGCGGCAATCCAAAGGGGGGCACGATGTTTCATTTGCAACTGTTCAAGACGCTGTCGGCACTGGCTGCGGCAGGGTTCAATCCGCGCATCTATCTGCTGTCGATCGCCTTGGGCAACGCAGTGACCGATCATCGCGAGGCCAAGCTGCCGCCGCGCGCTGCCCGATGATGAGCAGCACCATGAAAAAGAGCATTTTCCTGGCCCTGACCATTGCCCTTGCGGGCTGCCAAACGGGCCAGGTCGACGACAGGCCGGCATCGATCGCGAGCGCGGCCGGCAGCAAGAAGGCCCGGAACGAACCGACGACGGAAACGGCATGCGCCGATGCGGCCAAGAAGGCGGCGAAGGCGCAGACCAATGCGGCTCTGCTCGGCGGTGTGCTGTCGATGGCGGGGGGTCTTGGCGGTCTGGCTGGCAATGGTGGGGTCATTGCCGGCCAGGCCGCCTCGATCGGCGGCTCGGTTCTGCAGTCCCAGGCAACGAGCAGTGCCCGGGCCGGCATTGCGGAGGATTGTTATGGCTGAGCGGCGTTTCGTAGCCATGCGCCGGCTGGCCGGCGCGCTCGCACTTGCCGGCATGATCTTCGACAGCCCGCCTGCCTTGGCGCTGACAGCGCGGGATGCGTCGGCGGTCGTCGGCCTGATCGAGGCCTTGCAGCCCGAATTCGGTCAGTTCGCCTATGACGAGGAGATCGCCGCCGACTGGTACGAGCGCGATGCCGCGGACAAGGGCTTGATCGGCAGCGCCGGTTTCACCGCCGACAGCTGGAAGGTCGCGCTTGGAGAGACCATGCGCGGGTTCCTGGCGACGATGCCGGTCGCAGAACTCGATGCCATTTTCGCCAAGCTCAGAAATGCCATATCCGGCATGAGGGAGCTGACCGAGGCACAGAAGACGGAGACCATCGCCGCGATCGACGAAGAGGACGAAGGCTTGATGGCCTTGCGGGCCGAGGGTGACCCCTTCGCCGATGTCGTCAGGCCGCTGACGCCAAAAATCCGCAGCCTCATCCTCGGCCCGGCGATGGGGCAATAGGAGGTTGGGCAACAGGAAACGGGTGGCCGGAAAAGCAACTCCGGGCGGGAGCCTCGAGGCCGAACATCGCGATATTTTTCCAGCCACGGCACGTGCCGGGCGAGGCAGCCCGATCGCGATGCTGATCTGCCTGCTGGCCTCCGGCTGCAGCCAGACGGCCGCCAGCCCGCCGATCACGCCAGACCAGCATGCGCAATTGGCGGAGTTGGCGGCCGGCCCGGACTCGCCGGCAGGGCTTGGCGAGGCCCTGGCTGCAGTCGAGGCGACCAGGAAAATGCAGGACTGCCGGGCGCGTATGAACGAGACGGTCGGGCAGATGAAGACGATGGGCGCCGTCAATGGCGCGGTCGGCGTCGCCGGTCGCATGGCGGGTCCGGGGGGCAAGACAGCGGCAAAAATGGTGGCGGTCGGCACTGCCAGGGTCGTGCGCGGGAAGCTCAGCCACCAGATGCAATCGTGCTGAGACGATTGACGCGGTGCCTGGTCAGGCCGGCAGCGGCCGCTGTCCTTTCGCGGCGGCGGGCGTATCAGGCCTCGCCCCGGCATCTCGCGCGTGCGGCCCGATCGGCATGATTGCCGGAAATGGCGTCGCGCCAAAGGCAAACGTCCATTTGTAGCCGATCAGGCCATCCTCCGGCGTCGTGTGCTGGTCGTGATGGGCGAGCAGCTTGGCGCGGTCGGCGAGATCCTCCGCCTCGCGCCGCACCATTTCAGCCGTCTCCGGCCGCATCCGCCTGGAGAAGCTGACGAAGGTCGCTTCCTTGTCGATATGGGTGATGGCCCAGCCGATGAAATTCTTGTTGGTCATCTCGAACAGCGGCCTGAGCGGCCCTTCGAAGTTCCACTGGATCGGCGTCTCGACCAGCAGTCTCGCCGAGAGACCCCGTCCGAGCGCGATCAGGCCGAGTTCCTCGAGATCGCGCAGATAGAGGAACATCGAAGCCTCGCTCAGGCCTTGCGAGCGCATGATGCCTTCGGGCGTGAACTTTTCTGACAGCATGACGAAGATGAACAGCAGCGCCGGCCGGCTGGCGAGCTTGCGCTCGATCTCCGGCGCGATGTGGTTGACCGGCCCAGGCCCCCGGTTCATCGAGCCGAGCACGTTTTCCAGTTCGACACCGGCCGCAGCGCAAATCTCCATCAGCCGGTCGAGCTTGCAATTGCGCTCATGGAAGATACGCTTCACCGTCGGTTCGGAAACGCCCATGCGTTCGGCCAGCGCGCGATAGGTGACGCCCTTCGCCTTCAACGTCCGCTTCAGCGCCTGGAAGATCAGACCGTTCATTGGATGCACCTCTTGTCGCTAGTTTCGTATCGATATTCGATACTAGCGGCGTCAGGCCTTTCCGAAAAGTATCGAAAGCCATAGCTCTGCCTCGTCATCTCAGGAGAGCAGTCATGAACACCCTCATCACCTCAACCTTTATCGCCGTCATCGGCATTGCCGCAGTGCCCGCCGCGGAGGCCGGCGAACTCTGGCGCGCCACCGGGCTCGAACAGCCGGAATCGGCCCTGTTCGACGCCGCTGACAATCGCATCATCGTTTCCAACATATCAGGCAATCCCGGCGAGGCCGACGGCAACGGTTATCTCTCCGTGCTGTCGCTGGACGGCAAGACGGTCACCCAGCACTGGACCGACGGCATGGACGCACCCAAGGGCATGGCGATCTCGGGCGGCAAGCTCTATGTCGCCGACATCACGAAAGTCCGCGTCGTCGACCTCGCCAGCGGCAAGCTGGTCGCCAGCATCGCGGTGCCGAACGCGGTCTTCCTCAACGACATGACATCGGACCAATCCGGCAAGGTCTATGTCACCGACATGCTGGCCGACGCCATCTACCGCATCGATGGCGACCGGCCGGAGCTGTTCGTCAAGGACGGGGCATTGGCTTCACCCAACGGCATCTTCGCCGATGGCGGCCGATTGATCGTCGCCTCCTGGGGCAAGGGCATCAAGCCCGACTTCAGCACGACGGAGCTTGGCGGCCTGCTGTCGGTCGACATCGCCAGCAAGGTGGTTTCGCCCTTGCCGGCCGCCCAGAAATTCGCCGATCTCGACGGCGTCGTAGCCATCGGCGGCACCATCTATACCACCGCCTACATGACCGGCAAGCTCTACCGCCATCATGCGGGCGGCGCGCCGGAGGTGGTGGCGCAGTTCAAGCCGGGCAGCGCCGACATCGGCGCCGATGGCAAGTCGATCCTTTATGTGCCGTTGATGAACGAAGGCGAGGTTGTGGCGCTGAAGCTCGATTGAGAGCCATGATCGGCGCCTCAGGGCAGAGCTGCGAGACGTTCGCCAACGGCCGATGGACTGTCGTTAGTCGGCGAGGATCGTATTGTGGCCAATTAACGACGTCCCCGGATCGGCCCACCTTGTGCCAAGCGCCAATAGCCGACATTGCCGAGCAGATATTTTGATCTCGCCTTTGGGCCGGGAGCGGAACGTCCGGTTCGGGACGTGCTTGTGGCGAAGCTTCCGTCGCCACCGGTTCACCGCCGCCGGCGACCATACAGCGCGGAAGTCGCGTATCCCGATCGCTAGAGCACCCCGATACTGCGGAGCAAGGCTTGTAGTTCGGCCTCGACACCTGCCGCCCGCAGGACGGCATCCCGATTAATCCGGCGCGCCAGGTTGGCGCGCGTCATGGGCTTTTTGTATTCCGGCCATTCCTTTTCGAGCGCCTTAACCGCCCCCGGCGTATCGGGCGGGCGGTTGGCCGCCTTGCCCTCCAGATGGCGCAGCAGCATTGCCTCAAAGCAGGGCCGTTGCCAGAGAATCGTGATTCCGTTGTCGGCCGCGAGCTTGCGCGTTCGCTCGGCGCGCTGCGGATCGCGCTCGGCCTGGTCAAAATCCAAAAGCGCGAAGCGTTCCGCGGGCGCACGGCGTTTTCTCTGGAGCAGCTTCAGGCGCAGCACCGCCATCTCGATACGCGACAGCGGATCGCCGGTCCCCGGCCCCAATTCGTCAACGTGCAGGTGCACCGGCAAATTGGCATCGCGGATCAGATCTTGCAGAAAGCCGGCATAACCGACTTCTGACGCTCCCTCGCAGCCAATATAAAC
>NZ_RZRW01000390.1:0-5609 GCF_003998745.1 Mesorhizobium sp. M7A.F.Ca.US.014.04.1.1
CTATGTCGTTAGGCGTGCCGGCAACCCTGTAAGGGCAGCGGAAACGGCCGCAATTGGCTTGCGCCGAAAACTGCCACAGTGCGTAGCCTTGCCAGTTGCCCATCGGAAAATGCACGTCGATGTCGGACTTATAGCGGGCATACCAGAGCGGCAGCCGCGACAGGAGCCGGTATCGGTAGCTGTTGTCGGCAATGTACTGGGCGGTCTTGCCGTTGGTGTACAGCACCGGGAAACGGCCGATGCGCCGATGCACCTGGCGGACGAACTCCTCGGCATCGTCGAGCGACATCCATTGCGAGGGATCATTGCCCTCAATGTCGAGAGCCATGAGATCGTCGGGCGCAGGCTCGGCGAAATCGAGGAAATTGTTGGCCTGTTCGACCGGATTGCCCGGGCGGGCAAGGTGATAGGCGCCCCATTTCAGGCCGAGTGCCTTGGCCACCACCCGGCGCGTCTGGAACAGTTCGCGCGTCACCGCATGGCGTTTCCACAGCGCCTTGCAAAGCTTCACCTCAATGTCGTTGCCCAGGCAGAAATAGGGCGGCGGCATGCCGTCGGAGGCCTTGTTGATGAAGCCGACGACCCGCTTGTCGGTGGCGAGTTGGGCCCAACCGATGGAATTGTATTCGTAGGCATCGACCACCAAAGCGCGGTCGGCGTTCTTCCAGGGTTCGGAAAAATCCGAAGCCTTTGCCGCCGTGGACAGCGCCATCGTCGCCGCCAAGGCGAGAAGCGCCAGCGCATGTCGCCCAAAAGTGTGCAGCGGTTTTGGGGCAACGACATGCGGAGGAAACAATGGCTTGAAGGGCGTCGGCACGACACTCTTCAAGCGGCGAAGGAGACGCGCCGTCCTTTTCAAAACAGGGAATCCCCGTTGATCAAAGACAAATCCTGAACGGCTATGGTTAAGGAAGTACTTTCGGGGCTGACTTCAGAAAAGCTGGCGACGCATCAGCTGCTAGAATTCAAACGGGTCCGGAGCCGGCTCTTGCCGCAGCGTGCCCTCGGCGGCGCGTTTGCGGTGGTGGGCGAGTGAGCATTGCGGCGAGCATAATATGCCGCGATCCGACCAGTAGGCGGCCCCGTGGTCCAGTCTGCCGCCATGGTAGCAGAACCCCTCCGCTCGATAGGGCAGGCCGCATTCGATGCAGCGATAGGCGTCGGGTCTGGCAAGCATGGGCTGTTCCGGTTGGCTGGTTCTGATCCGTCGCCGGTCGACTTGATCCGGCATGGATTGAACTTAATACGCGCCGCCGCGATTGCAAAATCCGCGTGACAAAATTTGACGTTTACGTAAAAAGAAGATGGGAGAGCGCTGATACGGCGGGTGGTTTTGCAGCGGCGCTGGCTCTAGGGTCGGCAGGACCGATGCATCGGAAGGAGTAAGCGGCATGTATAGGGCACCGGTCGAGGATATCGCCTTCACGCTCAAGCACGTCGCCGGCATGAAATCGGCGCTCGATGCCGGCAGGTTCGGCGATCTCGGCGATGACCTGGTCGATGCCGTTCTTGGCGAGGCCGGCCGCTTCGCCACTGAAGAGGTCGCACCGCTCTACACGATCGGCGATCGGCAAGGTGCCGTGCTGAAGGACGCTGCCGTCACCACACCACCCGGCTGGAAGGAACTCTATCGCCGCTGGATCGATGGCGGCTGGAACGCGCTCTCCGGGCCTGAGGAATATGGCGGCCAGGCGCTGCCGACCATGCTTGGCGTTGCCGCGCTCGAAATGTGGAACTCCGCCGCCATGGCCTTCGGCATCGGCCCGACGCTGACCATGGGCGCTGTCGAAGCGCTCGACAAACACGCCTCCACAGACCTCAAGGCAAAGTATCTCGGAAAGCTCGTCTCCGGCGAGTGGATGGGCACGATGAACCTGACCGAGCCGCAAGCCGGTTCGGACCTCGCCGCCTTGCGCGCCCGCGCGGAGCCGGTGGGTGACGGCAGCTACCGCATCTTCGGCCCGAAAATCTTCATCACCTATGGCGAGCACGATTTCACCGACAACATCATCCATCTGGTGCTGGCGCGGCTACCGGATGCGCCGGCCGGCACGCGCGGCATATCGCTGTTCCTGGTGCCGAAAATCCTGGTCGGCGACGATGGCGCGCTCGGCGCGCGCAACGATGTCTTCTGTTCCGGACTTGAGCACAAGCTCGGCATCCACGCCTCGCCGACCTGCACCATGATCTATGGCGATGGTTTCCAGGGCGCCAAGCCCGGCGCTATCGGCTGGCTGATCGGCGAGGAGAACAAGGGCCTCGCCTGCATGTTCACGATGATGAACAATGCGCGGCTTTGTGTCGGCATGCAGGGGGTAGCGGTCGCGGAAGCCGCAACGCAGAAGGCGATCGCCTATGCCAATGAACGCCGGCAGGGCAAGGCCGCGAGCTACACTGGCACGGGTATGGCGCCGATCGTCCATCACCCCGATGTCCAGCGTAACCTGCTGACCATGAAGGCGCTGACCCAAACCGCGCGCGCCATCAGCTATTCCTGTGCCCACGCCATCGACATGGCCGGTGTCTCCGCCGGTGACGAGGCGGCCCACTGGCGCGACCGCGCCAATCTGCTGACGCCGCTGGCAAAGGCGTTCTCGACCGATATCGGCGTCGAGGTTGCCTCACTCGGCCTCCAGGTTCATGGCGGCATGGGCTTCATCGAGGAGACGGGAGCGGCCGCCTTCTATCGTGATTCGCGCATCGCCCCGATCTACGAGGGCACCAACGGCATTCAGGCGATCGATCTGGTGATGCGCAAGCTGCCGCTCGGCGGCGGCGACCATGTGCATGGTTATATCGCCGAACTGGCTGATATGGCCGCAGCGGTGCGGACCTCGAACCTGCAGGGTTTCGGCCGCACCGCCGACGCTCTCGACGCGGCACTTGGCGATCTCAGCGAAGCGACCCGCTTCCTGCAGAAACTGGCGGCCGAAGGCCGGGCGGACGAGGCGCTGGCGGGTGCGACGCCCTATCTCAGGCTGATCTCGCTTGCCGCCGGCGGCGCCTATCTGGCGCGCGGCGCTCTTGCCGACCAAGGCCGTATTCCCCTTTGCCGCTTCTTCGCCGAAAACCTGCTCGGCGAGGTCAGCGCTTTGCGGGCGCGCGTCATCGATGGCGCCGAAAGCCTCGCCGCTGCCGGAAAAACGCTGATTTCCGCCTGACGTTCACAAGGAAAGAACCGTGACAGACCATATCCTCGTCGAGCGCCAGGGCGCCATCCAGATCATCCGCATGAACCGGCCGGACAAGAAGAACGCGCTGACGCGCGCCATGTATGCGAAAATGTCAAAAAGCCTGGCAGAAGGCGACGCCGACCCGGAGATCCGCGTCCATGTCTTTCTCGGCGTGCCCGGCGCCTTCTCCTCAGGCAACGACCTTGCCGACTTCATGATCATCGCCACCGGTGGTGACGGCGGCACCGAAGTCTGGGACTTCCTGATGGCGCTGGCCAGGGTCGAAAAACCCATGGTCTCCGGCGTCGACGGCATCGCGGTCGGCATCGGCACGACGCTCAACCTGCATTGCGACCTGACCTTCGCCACGCCGCGCACCGTGTTCAGGACGCCTTTCGTCGACCTTGGCCTGGTGCCCGAGGCGGGGTCGAGCCTCTTGGCGCCGCGCATCCTCGGGCAGCAGGGTGCCTTCGCGCTGCTCGGCCTCGGCGAGGGCTTTTCGGCTGAACGGGCGAAGGCCGCCGGCCTGATCTACGAGGTGGTCGAGGAAGCAGCACTGGAGGCCTCGGTGCTGGCGGCCGCCGGCCAGATCGCGGCCAAGCCGCCGCAGGCGTTGAAGATCGCGCGCGACCTGATGCGCGGCTCGCGCGACGACCTCGTCGCCCGCATCGGCGAGGAAAGCGAGCATTTTCGCGAGCGCCTGAAGTCCGATGAGGCGCGCGCCGCGCTCACCGCGTTCATGACGAGAAAGAAGGCCTGAGCCTCTTCTTCAGGGATAAAGCCTCGTCTTGTCCCAGGCGCCTTTCGCGTTGCGGCTGAAGACGAGCCGGTCGTGCAGGCGGAACGGCCTGTCGTGCCAGAACTCGATTGTCGTGGGCACGATTCGGAAGCCGGACCAGTGCTTTGGCCGCGGGATCTCGCCGATCGGGTAGCGTGCCGTGTATTCGGCCACTGCCTTCTCCAGCGCAAAGCGGCTTTCCAGCGGCCGCGATTGTTTCGAGGCCCATGCGCCGATGCGGCTGCCGCGCGGCCGTGTCGCATAGTAGGCGTCGGCTTCGGCGTCGCTGACGATCTCCACCGGTCCGCGAATGCGTACCTGGCGGCGCAGTGATTTCCAATGGAAACACATCGCCGCCTTCATGCTGCCAAGAATCTCCTGGCCCTTGGCGCTCTCGAAATTCGTGTAGAAGACAAACCCGCTTTCATCGAACCCCTTGAGCAAAACCATGCGCACATCCGGCATGCCGTCGGCATCGACGGTCGCCAGAGCCACGCCGTTGGGGTCGTTCGGCTCGCTTTTCGTGGCGTCGTCCAGCCATGCGGCAAACAGGCGAAACGGCTCGGCAGCCTCGGTAAAGTCACCGCTTGTTAACTCAGTGTCACTCATAGTTTTTCTCAAATTGTCACGAAGATTCTTACAAAGCCAAGATTCTTAACGAAGCAAGGGGGAGGCTGCCGATTGTCGCTTATCGCGCAAGCTTTTGACAGCAGGCAATGGAGCGTTATCGCTTCGGCCAGCGCGAAAGCCGCGATCGTGGCGGTCGCCTTGCCGCTTGCCGCTTGTGGCGCCGGCGGCTTCAGCCTGGAAAAACCCGAAGTCGACCGCTCGATCCTGACCAGCAGCACATCGGCCTCGGCCGCGCCGGCCAGTCTGGATCGCGACTCCGACCAGACGACGATCGGCAATGCAGTCTCCTCGGCCGACATCGAGCAGCTCGGCGGGCAGGCCGTCCCATGGGCCAATGCCGGTACCGGCTCGCGCGGTTCCATCACCGATCTGGCGGAATTGAAGGACAACGGCCAGACCTGCCGCCGCTTCAAGGCCTCGCGCGAAAGCTTTGACGGCGTTGCCATGTTCGAAGGCGAACTGTGCCTGGCCAGCGCCGGCGGCTGGCGCATGCAGGACTTCAAGGCGCTCTGATTTTCCGCGTCTGATATGCGGCTCCAGCACTGGAATTTCTTCCTATGGGAGCGCATATAAGAGGCAACCAGAGACTCAACTCTTCTCCAGGGCAGTAAGCATGCGCGACCCCTATGAGGTGCTGGGCGTTGCCAGGAACGCATCGGCCAAAGACATAAAGTCGGCGTACCGGAAACTCGCCAAAAAGCATCATCCGGACCAGAATCCGAATGATCCAAAGGCGAAGGACCGTTTCGCCGCAGCCAACCAGGCCTACGAGATCGTCGGCGACGAAAAGAATCGCGCCGCTTTCGATCGCGGCGAGATCGACGCTGACGGCAAGCCGCGATTCCAGGGCTTTGAGGGCGCTGCCGGTGGCGGCGATCCGTTTGGCGGCTTTCGCCGGCAGCAAGGTCCGGGCGGCTCGCGGTTCGAATTCCGCTCCGGTCGACCCGGTGGCGATCCGTTCGACGGCAACAGCGACATCTTCAGCCAGATTTTTGGCGACACTTTTTCCGGCGCGCGCGGTCCCGGCA
>NZ_RZRW01000039.1:0-18788 GCF_003998745.1 Mesorhizobium sp. M7A.F.Ca.US.014.04.1.1
TGGGCTTGACCGGCGCCGGAGGCGCCACCGCAACCCCGGCCTGGCGTGGCTCCTTGGACGGAGCCTCGAGCGCCGCCGGCTCCAGGGCGACCGGTGATTCGAGCTCGTCATTGTCGATGACGGTGCTGGCTCGCCTTTGCTCGCGTTCGCTGTCCAGCCGGATGACCTGGTCGCGCGCCCGGTCGGCGGCGGATCCGTCTTCTTCGACAGGCTTCTTTGGTGAGGTTGATTCAGCCATGTGTTTTCTCCCGGTCGGCGGCAGGCTGGGCGCAAGCCGCGAGCAGATTGGATTTGATGAGGGATAGGGTTTGCAGCAGATGCAGTTGCGCATCCGCGGAAAGGCCGACAAAGGCCTCGTCACGCGTCTTCCGCCCATTGCCGCGCATGATTTCGATCAGCGGATGGGCTTGCGGCTTCAGGTACAGCAGCCATGCCCGGCGGTCAGCGGGATCGGGCCGGCGCTCGATGAAGCCGCTTGCTTCCATCTTGTCGAGCAGCCGGGCGAGCGTGATCGGCGTGATCTCGATCAGGTCCGCCAGTTTGTTCTGGTGGATGCCTTCATGCAGGCTGAGATAGGCCAGCACCTGCCACTGGGCGCGGGTCAGCCCCGATGCCCGCGACCTCTGCTCGAACCGCTTTCGAAGCAGGCGCGCGACATCGTGCAGCACGAAGCTGATGTTGGGTGACGATGGCATGGGAGGTACTGGAGTTTTTCGGCGCGACTGTTAGTGAGCATGCTTATTATCATCATGCACATAATCTTGCTGGACGCGGTGCGCAAGACGGACTAAGCCCGCCTGGAAAAAATGACGCATGGGCTGCGACCCACCCAAAGGCTCAGGTAGCGGGCTGTTGCCGGGCAAGGATACGACGATGAATTGGCTGAAGATCGCGACCGTGGCGGCCATTGCAGGATGGCCGGGCATTGCGCTCGCAAAGGGCGCCGTCAGTTGCGGCGGCGCCGCCATGCTGGGTGGCGCGCAATTGAACTGCAGCCACGTCGAACCCCAGGCGCCGCCTCAGTTTTGCACCTATAGCTGGGCTCTCCACATGCCGGCCGGCGACCAGAAAATCGTCGAAGGCAGCTTCATGCTGCCGCCCGGCGCCACGAATGTCACCGTCTATCAGGGCAGCGGTTTCGACAGTGCGCTGTCCGATCCGATCGTGATTTGCCGCGGCAGCAAATGAGCAAGGCCGTCAAGGAAAGCTCGCTCGTCACCCGATTGGTGCTATAGGGCGGACCACGCTATTTTGAACGGGCGCATTCGAGTTTCGGATGCACCTGGCGGCCATTTCTCTGACGGATTTCGACATGGACGGACCCAACCCAGACATCAAGCACCCGATCCCGATGCATACCCGCGTCGGCTTCCTCAAGGGACTGGTGAACGCGCCAAACATCGAGATCGGCGACTTCACCTATTATGACGACCCCGACGGGCCGGACAAATTCGCCGAGAAATGCGTCCTGCATCACTATCCGTTCATAGGCGACAAGCTGATCATCGGCAGGTTCTGCGCCATCGCCGAGGGCGCGCGCTTCATCATGAACGGCGCCAACCACGCCATGTCCGGCTTTTCGACCTATCCGTTCAATATTTTCGGCCATGGCTGGGAAAAGGGTTTTAACCCGGCGACCTGGTCGAAGGAGGTGCGCGGCGACACCATCGTCGGCAACGACGTCTGGATCGGGATGGAGGCGGTGATCCTGCCCGGGGTGGAAATCGGCCACGGCGCCATCGTCGCTGCGAAATCGGTGGTGACGCACGACGTGCCGCCCTATGCGATCGTCGCCGGCAACGCGGCCAAGGTGGTAAAGATGCGTTTCGACGACCGGACAATCAGGCGGCTGCTGGCGGTGGCGTGGTGGGACTGGCCGGTAGACAAGGTCAGCCGCAACCTCGATGCTATCCGGGGTGTCAATATTTCTCTTCTGGAGGCAGCAGCTTGAACGCTCTGAACAGCAGCATAATCGGCACCGAACTGTTTACGCGAGGGTGGATCTTCATCCGCGGCGTGCCGGCGATGAAGTTCCTGCCACCGGAAGGGCCGCCGGAAATCGCCTTTGCCGGCCGCTCGAATGTCGGCAAGTCGTCGCTGATCAATGCGCTGGTCAACCAGAAGGGGCTGGCGCGCACTTCCAACACGCCGGGGCGCACGCAGGAGCTCAACTATTTCGTGCCGGATGGATTTTCGGGCGAGGGCGCCGACCTGCCACCCTTGGCGCTGGTCGACATGCCCGGCTACGGCTACGCCACCGCGCCCAAGGAGAAGGTCGACGAGTGGACCAAGCTGGTCTTCGATTACCTCAAGGGCCGGGTCACGCTGAAACGCGTCTATGTGCTGATCGACGCCCGTCATGGCATCAAGGCCAAGGACGACGAAGTGCTGTCGCTGCTCGACAAGGCGGCGGTGTCCTATCAGATCGTGCTGACCAAGACCGACAAGATCAAGACTGCCGGCGTGCCGAGGCTGATCGAGGAGACGCTGGCAAAGATCAAGAAGCGGCCGGCGGCGTTCCCGTTCGTGCTGGCCACCTCTTCTGAAAAGGCCGAGGGCCTTCAGGAATTGCAGGCAGCCATCGTGCTTGCCGCCAATGGCGGCTAAAGCATCCGCACCTTAGAGCAATTCTAGGAAAAGTGTGAAGCGGTTTTCCGTCCAGAATTGCGTCTAAACAAAGAGTTAGAGCATGGTCTGGCTAGGGCTTGGCCTCGATAGCAATCGTCTGATGGCCTTCTTCCGCCACAAGCCTTTCGGTGCCGTAGGCCTTCAGGAACATGCTGACGCCTGACCTGACGATGTGGTCGATCTCGTCCTGGGTCGGGGCCTTGGTGCGGTAGGCGAAGATGCACTGGCGGAACAGACCGGCCAGGCACAGTTCGGTGAACTGATAGGCGGCAAGATCGACATCGTCGATGCGCAGCAGGTCGCGCTCGATGGCGGCATTGAGAAAGGCCGCGACCTTGTCGTGGCCACGCTTGGGACCGCGCTCGTAAAAACGCGCGCCCATGTCGGGGATCCGGTCTGATGCCCCGATCACCGTGCGCTGCGCTTGGACGACCTTGGCCGACGTGATCTTGAGAGCCAGCACCTTGCCGAACTTCACCAGCGTCTCGCGCAGGTTGTCGGCATTGTCCAGCACGTCATACATGTTCTTGAAGATGGTGCCGCGCTCTTCCTCGATCAGCGCCTCGAACAGCTCTTCCTTGTTGGCGAAGTAGACGTAGATCGTACCCTTGGAGACGCCGGCCTCGCGGGTGATGTCGTTCATCGAGGCGGCTTCGAAGCCCTTGTCGATGAAGACACGACGGGCGCCGTCGATGATCTGGCTGCGCTTGGCCGGATCCTGCCCCGCGGCCGGGCGGCCACGGCGCAAGCTTTCCAACAGGTCGTCACACGACTCGTTTTCGACATTGGGCGGGGTCTCGGCCATGAAAGTCACACCTCGAAAATAATTCGAACCAAGCGGTTCGATTGCCCTTGATATGGTCCTCTTTACGCGCTATGTCAACGGCCGGATCGAACCGAACGGTTCAATATTATATTATAACTTTAGAGAGATGTCATGTCCTCGAACGCGCCGACCACTGCTGAAGTCCGTCCCTTCCCCAACGCCAAGGTTGCGCCAGCGACGGAAGCACCGGAAGTACCTGTCCAGCCCGTCTCGTCGCCGCCGGCAGAGGCTCCGGCCAGGAAGAAGCGTTCGGTGCGTTCCTTCCTGCTGCCGGTCATCGGTGTTGCCTTGCTGGGCGCCGGCGCCTGGTATGGGTACGACTACTGGACAACGGGCCGCTTCATGATCTCGACGGACGATGCCTATGTCCAGGCGGACATGGCGTTCATCTCGCCCAAGATTTCCGGCTATGTCGATCAGGTCAAGGTCAGCGAGAACCAGCTGGTCAAGGCCGGCGATCCGCTGCTCGTCGTCGATGACGGCGATTACAAGATTGCCGTCGCCCAGGCCGAGGCGCAGATCGCCACCTTGAGCAAGACGCTCGACCGTATCGACGCCCAGACCGACGCGGCCCGCGCCTCGCTGCAGCAGGCCCAGGCGCAGAAGGTCGCCGACCAGGCCGCGGCCGACAACGCAGGCAAGGTCGCGGCGCGCGCCTCGCAGCTGCTCAAGACCCATGTCGGCACACAGGCGCAGCTGCACGACGCCCAGACCGCGGTCCAGCAGGCCGATGCCGCCCTTGTCGGCGCCGACGCACAGATCGCCGCCGCGCAAGCCAATATCGGCGTGCTGCAGGCGCAGCGCGCGGAATCGGCGAGCACGCTGGCGTCCCTGCAGCTCAGCCATGACAAGGCGCTGCGCGATCTTTCCTTCACCGTGCTCAAGGCGCCATATGACGGCATCGTCGGCAACCGCTCGGTCGAGCAGGGCGACCTTGTCAGCCCCGGCCAGAAGCTCGCCGTCATCGTGCCGATGGACAAGCTCTACATCGTCGCCAACTTCAAGGAGACACAACTTGCCCGGCTGGTTCCCGGCGAGAAGGTCAGGATCTCGGTCGATGCGACCGACGGCCAGGACTTCGAGGGAACCGTTTCGTCGCTGGCGCCGGCTTCGGGTGCCGTGTTCTCGCTGCTGCCGCCCGAAAACGCCACCGGCAACTTCACCAAGGTCGTGCAGCGCGTTCCGGTCCGCATCGATGTGCCGGCCGATGCGCTGAAGAGCGGTAAGCTGCGCGCCGGCCTGAGCGTCGTCGTCGCCGTCGACAGCCGCACCGCCCCATCCGGGTCGGCGTCAGTGGCAGCGTCGAATTGAGCGGCGGCCGGGGAGCAATGCCATGGCAACCGCAACCCTGACAGCAGGAGCGCCGCCGGCGAGGCCGGCTGTGCCTGACACCATTTCGACGCGGCGCGTCATCGCCTTCCTGGCGATGGTGTTCGGCATGTTCATGGCCATCCTCGACATCCAGATCGTCTCCGCCTCGCTGTCGGAGATCCAGGCCGGCCTGAGCGCCAGCTCCGACGAAATTCCGTGGGTGCAGACCGCCTACCTGATCGCCGAAGTGGTGATGATCCCGCTGTCGGGCTTTCTCAGCCGGATGCTGTCGACGCGCGTGCTGTTCACCATCTCGGCGGCAGGCTTCACCGCGGCCAGTGCGCTGGCGGCGACCGCCACCAACATCGACCAGATGATCGTCTACCGCGCCGTCCAGGGCTTCATCGGCGGCGGCATGATACCGAGCGTCTTTGCCGCTGCCTTCACCATCTTCCCGCCCTCGCGCCGCGCCGTCGTCTCGCCGATGATCGGCCTCGTGGCGACGCTGGCGCCGACCATCGGCCCGACCGTCGGTGGCTATATCAGCCATGCCATGTCCTGGCATTGGCTGTTCCTGGTCAATGTCGTGCCCGGCATCCTGGTGACAACGGCGGCCTGGATGCTGATCGACTTCGACAAGCCCAACCTCAAGCTGTTCAGCAAGTTCGACTGGTGGGGCCTCGCCGGCATGGCGGCCTTCCTGGGCTGCATGGAATATGTGCTCGAGGAAGGCCCCAACAATGACTGGCTGCAGGACCAGGGCGTCTTCATCTGCGCCGTCGTCATGACCGTCGGCGCGGTCCTGTTCTTCTGGCGCGTATTCACCGCCGAGGAGCCGATCGTCGACCTGAAGGCCTTCACCAACATCAACTTCGCCTTCGGCTCGCTATTCTCGTTCGTCATCGGCATCGGTCTCTACGGCCTGACCTATCTCTACCCGGTGTTCCTCGGGCGCATCCGCGGCTACGATTCGATGATGATCGGCGAGGCTCTGTTCGTCAGCGGCCTGGCGATGTTCTTCACCGCGCCGATCTCGGGCATCCTGTCGAACAAGATGGACCCGCGCCTGATGATGATGATCGGCTTCTTCGGCTTCGCCACCGGCACCTGGTGGATGACGCATCTGACCGCCGACTGGGATTTCTATGAGCTGCTCATCCCGCAGATCCTGCGCGGCTGTTCGATGATGCTGTGCATGGTTCCGATCAACAACATCGCGCTCGGCACCTTGCCGCCCGAGCGGCTGAAGAACGCGTCCGGCCTGTTCAATCTCACCCGCAACCTTGGCGGTGCCGTCGGCCTTGCGCTGATCAATACCGTGCTGATCGACCGCAACGCCTTCCACTACGCAAGGCTCTCCGAGCATGTGCAATGGGGCAGTGAAGCCGCGCAGACCAAGCTGCAGAACATGACCCGCAATTTCGAGCAGACCCCCGGCCTCGATGCGACAAGCGCTGCGATCTCCAAGTTGTCTGGCATGGTCCAGCAGCAGGCGGCGTTGCTGTCCTTCATGGACGTGTTCTTCATGCTGACGGTGCTGTTTGCGACGCTTGGCCTGTTCACCATGCTGATCCGCAAGCCGGCCGCACCGGGTGGCGGCGGCGGTGGGGGGCACTGATAGGGAGCAATTCCAGGAAAAGTGTAAGGCGGTTTTCCCGGGAAAAGCGCGCAGCGCTTTCCCTTGGAGATTGCGACAAGACAAGGATACGTGGGCAGCGGTTTCGGGAAGCTCCTCCAGTCCACGCCCGAAAAGCTCTGACCGCGTAAAAAACTCCGGGCCGCAAGCCCGGAGTTTTTTGCATTCGGGTCTATGGACTCAGGCCGTGGCCGGTTTGAAGGTCAGCGCGACGCCGTTGATGCAGTGGCGCAGGCCGGTCGGCGCCGGACCGTCGTCGAAGACATGGCCGAGATGGCCGCCGCAGCGGCGGCAATGTGCCTCGGTACGCGTCATGCCGAGCGACCTGTCCACGGTCGTGCCGATCGCCTTGGGGATCTCTTGCCAGAAGCTCGGCCATCCGGTGCCGGAATCGAATTTCGTCTCCGACGAATAGACCGGCAGGTCGCAGCCGGCACAGGCGAAAATGCCCTTGCGGTGTTCGTTGAGCAGCGGGCTGGTGCCGGGGTACTCCGTGCCTTCCTTGCGCAGCACGTCGAAGGCGGCCGGCGACAGGATGGCTTTCCACTCGGCGTCGGTCTTGACGACCTCGAAGCTCTCGGCCGCTTGTGCTGCCTGCGGATCGCCCATGCGCAGCATCGTTGCCGCGGCCCCGATCACGCCGATGGCGGCGGCACCGCTCAAAAGAAAGTCGCGACGGTTCATGACCAGTTCCTCCTGATGTCCTTTTGCCAAACTACACCGCCGCGCGGAAATCAAAAGCCGGTGACGGTAGCCCCTCGAACGAACACTCCGCGCCCTCCCACATCCGAATGCAGGCGGGCGCGAAGTGCACGGGCCAATTGCGGATCACGGGAGCGGGATCGTGCAATCGACGGAGGGTCCTTGCCGTCAGTTCGCCGGCAGCAAGCCCCTTGTTACATCTTGGGCAAAAGAACCTTGTCGATGACGTGGATGACGCCATTGGACTGTTCGACATCGGCGATCGTCACATTGGCGACATTGCCGTTCTCGTCGGTGACCGTGACCTTGCCGCCGTCGGCCTTGAGCGACAATTCGCAGCCGCCGACCGTCTTGACCTTGTGGGTGCCGCCGTCAGCCTTGGCCATCGCGGCCACATCTGCTCCCATCGCCTTGGCGCCGATGACATGGCAGGTCAGGATCTTGGTGAGCTTGTCCTTGTTTTCTGGCTTGAGCAGCGTCTCGACCGTACCGGCCGGAAGGGCTGCGAAGGCTTCGTTGGTCGGCGCGAACACGGTGAACGGACCGGCGCCCTGCAGCGTCTCGACAAGGCCGGCGGCCTTCACGGCGGCGACCAGCGTGGTGTGATCCTTCGAGTTCACGGCGTTCTCGACGATGTTCTTGTTGGCATACATGGCGGCGCCGCCAACCATCGGGTTTTCGGCGTAGGCGGCGGTGGCAAGGGCCGAAACGGCGATCGTACCGGCGAGCAAAAGGGTGGCGTATCTACGCATGATGTCGAACTCCTCGGGTTTTTCTCTTCCCATTCTTGGGGACGCGAGGAGATACGGAACAAACTCGCCCGAGTTTCAGAAATATTGTGATTCTTGATTTTATCCACGGCGCAGAGGGATTTCCCGAGCCATCGGCCGCCTGCCGACATGCTGTCTATGGGCATGTTCAGCGAAGGATAGACTTATGATAGTCTGTTGTGATTTTTCAGGTGAAGAGCCGGTCAGATGCTCTTCAGGTCGCCAGCGGCAACCACCGGTCCGGTCGGCTGTCCGGTCGGCGAACCGCCCGACGGCTCGAGGCTGACGGCAAGCACCGCGCCCTGGGCAAGCTTCTGCTGGGCCGCCGGCGAGACGACGATATGTGCCGTAGCACCGGTCGGAATGACGCCCATCGAGACCGGCGGGTTCTTGCCCTCGATCATCCACAGCTCGAAGTCCTTGCCGGAAGCACGCTCACCGGAGACATGCGACAGGCCGACTTCGTGATGCGCGGCGTCGTAGACGGCAAGATATCTGACGTCGCTGCCTTCGGCGGCCAGCGAAGCGACGAGGCGCGCCTGCGGCTGCTCGACCGGCGGGTTGAAGACGGGCACGGCGATGTAAATCGCCAGTGCCGCAACCACGGCTGCGGCAAGGTCGCGCCAGAAGGCCAGGCTGGACCAAAGGCCGCCGCGCACTTCGGCGGGCCTGCTCACCGCGGCAGCGGTAGCGAACAGGCGGCGGTCGACCGCGGTCTTCACCGAAACCGGCGGCTCGACTTCCCGAAAGGCGGCGGCAAGCGGTGAGAGCCTGACCTCCCAGTCCTCGACAAGACGGGCGAAAACCGTATCCGCATCGATGCGGCGAGAGACGATCTGGCGTTCGTCGGCATCGAGCACGCCGAGAACGTACTCGGCGGCGAGCAGGTCGTCGCCTCCACGTTCCGGTCCTGTGTCTTCTGCCAGCGTCATCTTTCCAGGCATTCTCTGAGTTTCAACAGGCTGCGGCGCAGCCATGTACGCATCGTGTTCAGCGGCACGCCATGGCGCTCCGCCAGTTCGGCATAGCTCTCGCCCTTGAGATAGGCGCCCCGGACGGCTGCTGCCCGGTCCTTCTCCAGCTCATCGAGACAATGGTGGATACGTTCGGATTCGTCGCCCGCCACCGCCATCGCTTCAGGCCCCGGCGCCGGATCGGCCACGTCGAGCGCGGCATCGATGTCGGCGGCGGGGTTGCGCCGCGCTCTGATGCGATCGATCGCATGATTGCGCGCGATTGCCACCAGCCAGGAGATCGGGCTTAGATCGGAAACAGCAAAACGGTCGGCCTTCGTCCATATCTTGACGAAGACTTCCTGCAGCGCTTCTTCCGCGTCTCCCCGGTCGTTCAATACACGAAGACAGACGCCAAAAAGTTTCGCGCTGGTCTGCCGGTAAAGCAGATCGAACGCGGCCCGATCCTTCATCGAAGTCCGAACGATCAGCTTGGTGATGTCCTGCGGCGTCATTGCAGGCAAATTAGGCGATTGCCATGTATTTGCAACGACGGAAATAACCTTGTGCACGCCTAAGCTTTTGTGTGTCGCCGGCCCGGATCCGTCGGTCGATTGCCAATGGAATTGCCACTGGCTAGCTTGCCTTCATTGATGGGGGAGCGCGCATGTCGGTCGAACGGATCCTTTGGGAAGAAGATGCCACCGGCCTCGCCAATCTGGTCCGCAAGGGCGAGGTTTCGGCCGTCGAACTGACCGACGCCGCGATTGCCCGCGCCGAGGCCACCCGTCCCGACATCAATGCCACGGCCGAACCGCTCTACGATGCCGCCCGCGCCCGCGCCAAGACCGTCGACCCCTCGCTGCCGCTGGCTGGTGTTCCCTTCGCCATCAAGGATCTCGGCATCGCCATCAAGGGCGTGCCGACGCATGGCGGCAGCCGCATTCCGGCATGGCTGGCCGATGTCAATTCGGCGCTGACCGACCGCTATCTCGCTGCCGGACTTATCCCGATCGTCACCTCAACATCGCCGGAGCACGGGCTTCGATTGATGACCGAATCCAGGGCCTTTGGCATCACCCGCAATCCGTGGAACACCGGCCATACCAGCGGCGGCTCTTCGGGCGGTTCGGCAGCACTGGTCGCAGCCGGCGTCGTGCCGGTGGCGCATGCCTCCGATGGCGGCGGCTCGATCCGTGTGCCTGCCGCCTGCACCGGACTTGTCGGCCTGAAGACGTCGCGCGGCCGTATACCGCTGACGCCCCTGGTGAGCGAAAGCTGGTACGGCATGGTCGTCGACCATGCGCTCACCCGTTCGGTGCGCGATTGCGCGCTGCTGCTCGACCTGACCCACGGGCCCGATCCTCTGTCGCCCTATGCCGCGCCGCGGCCGAAAGGCACGTTCGCGGCTGCCGCCGCACGCGATCCCGGCAAGCTCAGTCTGGCCGTGTACCGCAAATCGCCGCTTCGCCTGCCGATCTCGGACGAGACGCTCAAGGCGCTCGACACGGCGGTGGCGCTTGCCCGCGAGGGCGGCCACACGGTCGAGGAGATCGACTTGCCCTTTATCGGCCGCGATTTCTTCGCCGATTTCTGC
Source organism: Mesorhizobium sp. M7A.F.Ca.US.014.04.1.1 (assembly GCF_003998745.1). Lineage (NCBI taxonomy): Bacteria > Pseudomonadati > Pseudomonadota > Alphaproteobacteria > Hyphomicrobiales > Phyllobacteriaceae > Mesorhizobium > Mesorhizobium sp. M7A.F.Ca.US.014.04.1.1. The sequence goes on from NZ_RZRW01000039.1 coordinate 10,424, forward strand.
AGGACGGTTGCCTCCGCCGTCGCTGGCACGATGCGGGCCGAAGCGCTGCGCGTCGGCCGTTCCGTTGCTGGCGACATCGAGCGGGCCACGCGCGTGCTCGCCCGCTTCGGCGAACTGGTGTCGGCCGGCGAGACCTATGCCGACCTGCAGCGGCTGCATGCCGCCTCACGGCGGCTGATCGCAGAGACCGCGCAGTATGACGCCGTGCTGATGCCGATCATTGCCCACCCGCCGCTTGCCTGCGGCGCAATGGATCCGAAAGGCGCCGACGACCTCATCGAGAACCTGCTCGACAAGCTTCACCTGACGCCCTTGCTGAAGCTGAAGCCGTTCTTCGGCCAGTTGATGGACAAGAGCCTCTGGTTCACCCATTGGCCGGCGATCCAGAATGTCAGCGGCCAGCCATCGATCGCCCTGCCGGTCCATGTCACCGACGCCGGCCTGCCGATCGGCGTCCAGGCTGCCGGCCGTCCGGGCGACGAGGAGACGCTTTTGTCGCTCGCCGCGCAGATGGAGAAGATCTCGGGTTGGCTGGGTCGCAGGGCGCCGCTGATGGTGCCGACACGATGACGAGGTCGTGAAGCGCTCGAATATGACAGCAAAGCCATTTGCGGGCGGCGCCAATTCCCGCTAAGACGCCGCCGTCCTTACCGATCTCCAGGGAAAAAAGCCGATGACGGAAATAACCGCCACCGCCGAAATGCAGGCAGCCCTGTTGTCGCGGGCGCTGCCCTACATGCAGCGCTACGAGCACAAGACGGTCGTGGTGAAATATGGCGGCCATGCCATGGGCGACATCGAGCTCGGCAAGGCCTTCGCGCGCGACATCGCGCTGCTCAAGCAATCCGGCGTCAACCCGATCGTCGTCCACGGCGGCGGCCCGCAGATCGGCGCCATGCTGGCCAAGATGGGCATCGAATCCAAGTTCGAAGGCGGCCTGCGCGTCACCGACCAGAAGACGGTCGAGATCGTCGAAATGGTGCTGGCCGGTTCGATCAACAAGGAGATCGTCGCGCTGATCAACGCCGAGGGCGAATGGGCGATCGGCCTGTGCGGCAAGGACGGCAACATGGTGTTCGCCGAAAAGGCCCGCAAGACCATGATCGATCCGGACTCCAACATCGAGCGCGTGCTCGATCTCGGCTTCGTCGGCGAGCCGGTCGAGGTCGACCGTACCTTGCTCGATCTTCTGGCACGCTCCGAAATGATCCCGGTGCTGGCGCCGGTGGCGCCGGGACGCGATGGCCACACCTACAACATCAACGCCGACACCTTCGCCGGCGCCATTGCCGGCGCCTGCCAGGCGACGCGCCTGCTATTCCTCACCGACGTGCCGGGTGTGCTCGACAAGAACAAGAAGCTGATCGACGAACTGACCGTGGCCGAGGCCAAGGCGCTGATCAAGGACGGCACGGTCTCGGGCGGCATGATCCCCAAGGTCGAGACCTGCATCGAAGCGATCGAGCGCGGCGTCGAAGGCGTTGTCATCCTCAACGGCAAGACCCCGCATGCGGTGCTGCTGGAACTGTTCACCGAACATGGCGCCGGCACGCTGATCGTGCCCTGAGGGGCTCGTCAGCCGGCTAACTTTCTCGCCTCGGCATCTTCAATATTGTCGATGGTGGGAATGGCGGGCTTTCTGGCCGGGCGTCGAACGGACATCGATTCCTCCTCGGCATCCTGCGGCGCGCCCCAGAATTCGGCCAGCGTCGGGCCGTCTTTCACCCTGATGTCGCGGACCAGAAAGCCCCAGACCTCGCGGAACCACACGCGGCGGCCCATCTGTGTGTACCAGCGCATCGAATGGCGCTGCTCGGGATCCTTGTGGAACAGGATGCGGGCCAGCGCCTTCGGCCGTGATTGCACCGCCAGCTCGATCAGCTTGACGCTGAAGAACAGCATCCACGGCTTCAGCCGCGTCATCTGCAGCACCTGGTGCTTGTAGTCCCACAGGCGCGCATCCTGCTGGATCACCTTGCGATCCCGCGCGATGCGGAAGAACGGCGTCCAGCGATGCGGCGTCACATAAAGCGCCTGGATCTGGTCGGGGTCGTAGGCGATGAGTTGGCGAAAGCCGCGCCACAGGTCGCGAAACCCTTCGTCCTCGAAGCCGGACACCCAGGTCGCCATAGACAGGATGCCGCTGAGACGCAGCAGCCTTATCGCCTCGCGATCGGATGAGGTGCTGCCGCCCTTGCGGATTAATTGAAGCGTCTGCTCGTCGGTGTTTTCCATGCCGAGCAGCCAGCGGATGACACCGGCCTTGCGGTAGAGATGCAGGATGTCGGCATCGCGCACGATGTCGTCGGCACGGGTCGAACCGACGATCAGCACCGGCACGTTCTCGGCGATCAGGGCATCGAGGAAGGCCCGCCAGGCTTTCTTCGAGACCGTCGGATTCTCGTCGGCAAGATTGATGAGCTCGACGCCATGTTGGCGATGCAGCCATGCGATCTCCCTGGCGAATTTCACCGGATCGCGATGCCGCCAGCGGGTCCAGAAGCCGCGCTGGCCGCAATAGTTGCACAGATGCGGACAGCCGCGCGAAAACTGCATGACCACGGCCCGCTTGCCGCCCCAGTAGCTGTAACTGGGATGGTCGATCAGTTCCCAGCCGACGCGGTAGGCGTCGAGGTCGGCAATGGTCATGGCCGCCTGTGTGGCGAAGGGGCGGCTGAGATCGTCGCGATAGGCGATGCCGGCCACGCTCGCCGGCGGCTGGCGCATCTCCAGCCCTTCGATCAGCGCCACCACCGTCGCTTCGCCCTCGCCGCGCACGATGAAGTCGAAGGCATCGGTAGCGGCCAGGATGTCGCGCCAATGATAGGTCGGGAAAACGCCGCCATAGATGATGATGGTCGCCGGCTCGCGCTCCTTGATCATGCGCGCGATCACCAAGGCGGTCGGGTGCGCCGAGGTCGAGCCGGAATGGCCGATCAGGACGAAGTCGGGGTGGTCCTCCAGTGCGCTGCGCACGACGTCATCGAGCGGCATCGGCCCGAACTCGGCGTCGACGAGGCGCACCTGATGGCCGGCATCGATCAGCGGCCCGCCGATCGCCAGCAGGCCGAGCGGCGGCAGGTGATCGTCGGGCACGCGGCTGCCGATGGCGGTGTGCGGCGGATTGATCAGGACGATTTTCATGGCGGACCTCCTGGGCAGTTGGTCCGCACAAGCTGGCCGGCGATGTGGACACGTGCTTGGCCCGTTTCAGCAGTTTGCGTGCAGCTTTTCCTCAAGGAGTGCGAAGGGCAGGCATTGTCATCGCCTGAGATGCCCGAGCGGCACATGGCCCGGGCCCTTGATGTTCTGCAGCACCAACTGCGTGTGGACGTCGCGCACGCCGTCGAGCCGCATCAGCCGGTGCATGACGAAAGCGTTGAGCTCGTCGACCGACGGCACCATGACATGCAGCAGAAAGTCATGGTCGCCGGTCATCGTCCAGCACGAGGAAACCTCGTCCATGCGCTGCACGGCGGCGATGAAGCTTTCGGGCGAGCCGTCGCTGTGGCTGACGAGGCGCACCTGGATGAACACCTCGACCATCAGCCCGACAGCGCGGCGGCTGATCACGGCGGCAAATCCCTTGATGATGCCGGCCTCCTGCAGCGCCTCGAAGCGCCGCGCGCATGGTGTCGTCGACAGGCCGATCTCTTGCGCCAGCTCGGAAACCGGTTTGCGCCCGTCGCGCTGCAGGACATCGAGCATCTTGATCTCGAAATCATCGAATCGAGGCATTTTCACTCCTTCCTGGGAATTTCTGAGTGAATATTATCCCGATTTCCGAATTCGAGCCATCATCAAAACCGATTCGCCTCCGCAAATCCGCTTAACGTTCAGCACGTCAGCGATTTGCTTTGCGAGGAGAAAAACCATGACGACGATGAGCGTTGCCGAATACGCCCGCGACTGCGCGGCGCAAGGATTGCGCGGCGACTACTCGGTCTGCCGTGCCGATTTCACCGTGTCGCAGGGTTACGATTACAGCGATGAAGAGCAGGCGGTGTGGCGCACGCTGTGCGACCGCCAGACCAGACTGACGCGCAAGCTCGCCCACCATTCCTACCTCGACGGCGTCGAAAAACTCGGCCTGCTCGACCGTATTCCCGACTTCGACGAGGTCAGCGCCAAGCTGCGCAAACTGACCGGTTGGGAGATCGTCGCGGTGCCGGGGCTCATTCCCGCGGCTCCGTTTTTCGACCATCTCGCCGATCGCCGCTTCCCGGTCACCAACTGGCTGCGGACCAGGCAGGAGCTCGACTACATTGTCGAGCCCGACATGTTCCATGATTTCTTCGGCCATGTGCCGGCGCTGTCGCAACCGGTGTTCGCCGATTTCATGCAGATGTATGGCGAGAAGGCCGGCGACATCATCGCGCTGGGTGGCGACGAGATGATTTCCCGGCTCTACTGGTACACGGCCGAATATGGCCTGATGCGGGAGGCCGGCCAGCCGCTGAAGGCCTTTGGCGCCGGCCTTATGTCGTCGTTTACCGAGCTGCAGTTCGCCGTCGAAGGCAAGGACGCCCACCACGTGCCCTTCGACCTGGAAACGGTGATGCGCACCGGCTACGAGATCGACAAGTTCCAGCGCGCCTATTTCGTGCTGCCGTCCTTCGACGCCTTGCGCGATGCCTTCCAGACCGCCGATTTCGCGGCAATCGTCGCCCGGCGCAAGGACCAGCCGGCGCTCGATCCGGCGACGCTCTAGAGCATTCCAGGAAAAGTGTGAAACGGTTTTCCGTCCGGAATTGCGTCAAACAAAGAGTTAGAGCGGATCGCCGTTCCGTGAAACGGTGAACTGCCCTAGGCAGCATGCTGCCCTGCAGCCGTCAGGCGGTGACCACCTTGCTGAGATGGTCGCCCAGCCGGCAGGCCAGCGCGGTGATCGTCGTCGTCGGGTTGCATTGACCCGACGTGCAGAACACCGAGGAGCCGCCGACATAGAGATTGTCCATGCCGTGCACCTTGCAGTTGGCGTCGACCACGCTCTTGCTGATGTCGGTGCCCATGCGCGTGCCGCCCATATGGTGATGGCCCGCCGTCTCGTCGTTGGTCGGATAGTCCTGACCATTGCTGATCCAGTCGGCAATGCGCACGCGGCCGAGATTCTTCTCGATCAGCGTTGCGCCGAACAGTCTGAGCCCTTCGAGAAGGGTGCGATGTTCCAGTTCGGATTTCTTCCAGTGCAGTTCGATGCGCGGCACGCCGGCATGGTCGACATCGGTCTTCGACAACTCGATCTGGTTGGAGGCCAGCGGCGCCTGTTCCCAGGCGACGTAGAGCTGGGCCGCGCAGCGCAGTCGCTGACTGAGCTGGTAGGACATCCATTCCGCCATGCTGGGCGCCGTGCAGGCGAGGTCGGCGATAAGGCTCTTGACCCCGGGATACGGCGTCTCGATCAGCCGGATGCCGAAGTTCATGATCTGCAGCCGCTCCATGGCGGCAAACGTCGGCGAGAAGAAGGCCTCGTTGACGGCGTCGACCTCGAACGCGTTGTAGTCGGCCAGGATGGCGTTGCCGCCCTCGAAGGTCGGATGCTCCATCCAGTAGCGGCCAAGCGCAGTTGCATTCGGCACGACGCCGCCGTTCGAGCGCTGGTTGGACCACAGAAGCAGCCGCGAATTCTCCAGCCCACCGGTGCAGACGATGAAATAGTCAGCGCTGAACGAGCCGGCATCCTGTCCGTTCGACCACAGCCTGGCGCCAGTCACGCGTCTGCCGTCGCCGGCAAGTTCGGTGGCACAAGTGTTGAGCACCACCGCGATGTTCGTGGCCTTGTCGAGTTCATCGCCGAACTTCTCGGCGAAGCGCACGGCCGGGCTCTTGATCAGCTGCACCCAGCGAATGTCGTCCGAGATCGGCATATCGGGCCGGAGGGCCGGAAGGTCGAGAATATCGCGCACTTCCGGCAGATAGGGTTCGATGTCGGTGCGGGCGATCGGCCAGCCCGTATCGGGTACCCAGGCCTTCGGCTCGAAATCCTGCTTGTCGAGCACGCGGCACCAGCCTGCCCAGTGGTTGGAACTGCCCCCCATGAACCGCAGCCGGGTGATGTCGAGATCGAAATAGAAATCTCCGACCGTGCTGCCCCGGTAAAAGTCCTGCGAGTCGTCGCTGAATTCGCGCGGACCGGCCTCCATCACCACCACCGGAATGCCGGCCGCGCCAAGCTTGCGGGCAATGGTCATGCCGGCCGGACCGGAGCCGAGGATGCAGACCTTCGGGGTGAAGTTCGCAGCGCGATACGCCTCGTAGCTGTCGAAGATCATGCCAGGTCGCTCCGCTTCAGGATCCAGCCATCGACCTCGACGATCTCGTTCGGGTCGGGCTTTGGACCGGCGGCATCGGCATCAGGCAGCTTGCGGAACAAGGACAGGGCAGGCAATGCGATCAACGCCTGCACGAGCGCGCGGCGTGACATTTTCTTGATGATGAAACTCATGGCTGGTCTCTCGGCTGGGCTTCGGCACTGCATGGCGTTCCCAGAACGGCAATTCCCGGAACGACACATGCATCACCGTGGAAGCCAGTATCGTGCCAAGTCTGGCCGCAAAGCAGTGAAAACCCGGCTAAGCGGTACAACCGAGTGCAAACAGGGTTAGAGTTTTCTTAACAGGCCGGTTGCGGCAGATCGGATCACGCCGCCTCGGAAATGCCGGTGTCGATGATCGTCAGGTTACGGCCCTGGTGCTTGGCCTGGTAGAGGCGCCGGTCGGCGGCGCGCATCAACTCCGACACGCTGGCTTCCTCGCCGCAGACAGTACCGCCGATGCTGACCGTGAGCGGAATGGTCCGCTCGTCGACGGGCCGGAAGCGGATCAGCTCGACTTCGCGGCGAATGCGCTCGGCGACGCGCTTGGCCTCCTGCTCGGTGGCGCCAACCAGAAAGGCGCCAAATTCCTCGCCGCCGATGCGGCCGAGCACATCGCCGCTGCGCACGCCGCGCTGAATCGCGCTGGCGATCAAAAGCAGCGCGTCATCGCCGGTCAGGTGGCCGAAATTGTCGTTGATGGTCTTGAAGTGGTCGGCATCGATGATCAGCAGCGCGCCGCGATCGGACTTGCGGCGCGAACCGTCGAGCGCGGCAAAGAAGCTTTCCCGGTTGAGCATGCCGGTCATGTCGTCGCGGCTCGCCTTTTCCGCCAGGCGGCGATGCGCGGCGGCGAGCTGGGCATGGGCTCGGGCGAGATCGCGATGCGCGTTTTTCAGCCTGTCGCTTTGCCAGAAAGTGCTTGCGCTGGCGGCCCACGCCAGCACCAGCGGACAGAGCGTGGAGGTCAGCCAGATCGTCCGGTTGACCGGAAATCCCATGGCCGGAACGATGATCAGGGTCAGCAGGAGAGAGGCCGCGACTGAGGCGAAAGCAACGGCGGCGGATCTCAGAATTATGCTGTTCATCGCTTGCTCCCACAAGACTGCCTCTCTGCCAGCAAGCCCTGAAGGCCACCTTTCCCAGATGCCTAAAATTTGAATCGTGAGACGATTTACGCAACCTCAACGAGCAGAAGTTGTGGATAAAGTCGCTTTCGGAATGCGCGTTTCATGCCATAAGGAGTCCATGACCACGCTCCCTGACCCCGCCCGCTTCGCCCATGTCACCGACTGGGTCTTCGATCTCGATAACACGCTCTATCCGCACCATTCGAATCTGTTCTCGCAGATCGACGTCAAGATGACCGCCTATGTCGGCGAACTGTTGGCATTGCCGCGCGACGATGCGCGCAAGTTGCAGAAGGAGCTCTACCGCGAATATGGCACGACGCTGAACGGCCTGATGACACGCCACGGCATCGACCCCGACGATTTCCTCGAGAAGGTCCACGACATCGACTATTCATGGCTGGTGCCCGATCCCGTTCTCGGCACCGCCATCCGCCAGCTTCCCGGCCGCAAGTTCATCTTCACCAACGGCGACCGCAGGCACGCCGAGCGCACCGCGCGCCAGCTCGGCATCCTCGACCATTTCGACGACATCTTCGACATCGTCGCTGCGGGGCTCAATCCCAAGCCGGCGCGCCAGACCTACGAGAAGTTCGCCGAACTCCACGCCGTCACCGGCCACAATGCGGTGATGTTCGAGGATCTTGCCCGTAACCTTTCGGTGCCGAAGTCGCTCGGCATGACCACGGTGCTGATCGTGCCGCGCAATTTCGAGCCGACCTTTTCCGAGATATGGGAGCGCGACCCGGCCAATGAGGATGATGTCGATTTCGTCACCGACGATCTGGCGGGGTTTCTGACGGCGATTGTGGAGAGGGGGGAGGGGAAATGAAGAAATGATGAAATGACGAATTGGGGATTGATCCGAACGCAGAGCCACAATCCCTTCATTCTTCAATTCTTCAATTCTTCAATTCTTCAA
>NZ_RZRW01000391.1:0-5597 GCF_003998745.1 Mesorhizobium sp. M7A.F.Ca.US.014.04.1.1
CCCGCCGGTCGGGACAGCGGGCAGGAAAAGGCCGGCAGGCGTGCGCTGGACCCGGATCGTCGGCCGCACCAGCCGCGCCGTCGAAAACACCACGTCGCCGCGCAAGGCCGCCATGGCGGAAAGGTCGACCTCGACCCGTTCTGCCTCGACCACCGGCGGCGCCTCGGTGTCGGTCCATTGTGACAGCGTCACATCGGTCAGGATGGCGCGGAATGTCGGCCAGACCTCGATACGCGGCGAACCGTCGATGGCGACACGGAAGCCGCTCCACGCACTCATTTCCCAGGCGATGCGGTCGCGCACGATACGGGTGGAGGCAATCAGCGGCAGGGCGGCAACGACCAGCGCGACGACGATCACGGCAGCGCCGATCGCCCATATTCCGCGCCGGATCATAGATGATGGCATATGGCCCCGTATGCTTCCATTCCGACAATCGCCCGACGGGTGTAACCCCAGGTGTCACCACGACCCCGGTCGTCACCACGGCCCCGGTCGTCACCACGACTCCAGTCGTGACCAGGACTTCCGGCCGTCACTACGACTTCAAGTTGTCACTACGACTTAGGGCTGAGGCATTTCAAGTCTTTATGGCCCGGCGATGGCATTTGCGCACATCTGGTCGCATCAGCCGAACAAAATCTTGCTCTGCTGCGCTGCGATATGCATAAGCGATGGCGACCGTGGAGGAACGATCATGGCTGCCGAACAACCGCTCTGGACCCCGACGCAAGACCAGATTGACGCAGCACCCTTGACCGCCTTCACCAAAGCCGCCGGAGTCAAAGCCGGCGTAGCGTTTTCCTCGTATTCGCAGCTTCACGCCTGGTCGGTCGAGGACCGTGAAGGGTTCTGGAGCCTGGTCTGGGATTTCTGCGGCATCGTCGGCGACAAGGGCTACAAGCTGCTCGTCGACGGCGACAAGATGCCCGGCGCTTCTTTCTTTCCCGATGCGACACTGAATTTCGCCGGGAATCTGCTGAAGAAGACCGGCTCAGGCGACGCAATCGTGTTTCGCGGCGAAGACAAGGTCGAGCGCCGGCTGTCCTGGAACGAGTTGCACGCGCTGACCTCGCGGCTGCAGCAGCTTTTCCTGTCGCTCAAGGTGAAGAAGGGCGACCGCATTGCCGCCATGATGCCCAACATGCCGGAGACCGTCGCCGCCATGCTGGCCGCCGCCTCGGTCGGCGCCGTCTGGTCGTCCTGCTCTCCCGATTTCGGCGAGCAGGGCGTGCTCGACAGGTTCGGCCAGATCGAGCCCGTCGTCTTCATCGCGCCGGATGGCTATTGGTACAATGGCAAGGCGATCGAAGTCGCCGACAAGATCGCCGCGGTCGCGGCCAAGCTCGGCACTGTCCGCAAGATCCTGGTCGTCGACTATCTCGGCACATCGAGCGATGTCGCCGGGATCATCGACAAGGCGGTGGCGCTGGAAGAGGCGCTGTCGCCCTTCGCCGGCAAGCCCGTCGCCTTCGAGCCGCTGCCGTTTTCGCATCCGCTTTACATCCTGTTTTCGTCGGGAACGACCGGCATTCCCAAATGCATCGTCCATTCGGCCGGCGGCACGCTGATCCAGCATGTCAAGGAACACCGGCTGCATGCCGGTCTCACCGACGGCGACCGCTTTTTCTACTTCACCACCTGCGGCTGGATGATGTGGAACTGGCTGGTGTCGGGGCTCGCTTCGGGTGCGACGCTGCTGCTCTATGACGGTTCGCCCTTCTACCCCGACGGCAATGTGCTGTTCGATTTCGCCGATGCCGAGAAGATGACTTTCCTCGGCACCTCGGCCAAGTTCATCGATTCCGTGCGCAAGGCCGGCCTCAAGCCGATCCGCACGCATGATCTGTCCACTGTGCGGGCAATCTCCTCCACCGGCTCGCCGCTGTCGCCGGAAGATTTCCGCTTTGTCTATGACGGCATCAAGAAGGACGTACATCTGGCCTCGGTCTCCGGCGGCACCGACATCGTCTCCTGCTTCGTGCTCGGCGTGCCGACGCAGCCGGTCTGGACCGGCGAGATCCAGGGACCCGGCCTCGGCCTGGCCGTCGATGTCTGGGACGACGACGGCAGGCCGGTCCGACAGGAGAAGGGCGAGTTGGTCTGCGCAAAAGCCTTTCCGGCGATGCCGATCGGCTTCTGGAACGACCCCGATGGCAAGAAGTACCGGGCGGCCTATTTCGAGCGCTTCGACAATGTCTGGTGTCATGGCGATTTCGCCGAATGGACCGAGCATGGCGGCCTCATCATCCATGGCCGCTCCGACGCCACGCTCAACCCGGGCGGGGTGAGGATCGGCACGGCGGAGATCTACAATCAGGTCGAGCAGATGCCTGAGATCCTGGAAGCATTGTGCATCGGACAGGACTTCGACAACGACGTGCGCGTCATCCTGTTCGTGCGCCTGGCCGCCGGCGTGCAGCTCGACGAGGATCTGGAAAAACGCATACGGGCAAAAATCCGTAGCGGCGCGAGCCCGCGTCACGTGCCGGCAAGGATCGTCGCCGTCACCGACATCCCACGCACCAAGTCGGGCAAGATCACCGAGCTTGCGGTGCGCGACGTGGTGCATGGCCGCGCCATCAAGAACAAGGAGGCGCTCGCCAATCCAGAGGCGCTTGAGCTGTTCAAGAACCTGCCGCAATTGGCCGAGTAGCTGCTAATGCATGTCGCTCAAAAGTGGCCCGGTTTTGAGGCAACGACACGTATGAAAAAGTGACTTCGGAATGGTTAACGAAATATCTCGCTAGAATTTACCTAGATTTCATGAGTGGTACACATTCGTAAATTTTCCGGCGCCCCGGTAAGGGGTTGTTAAGGTCCGGCGTCGATAGTCGCAGGTAACTTGAGGGAGAAATCCCGTTCCTCAGCCCCGAGGATCCGAATTCGCTCAAGCCCCCGTTGTGACAGCAATCCCATCTCTTAAGGCGCCTTTGGGCGCCTTTTTCTTTTTATCGGGATCGAAGCGTGGAGGGCTGATCTATTCCGCGAGCACACGGGTCGATGGAAAAGCGACCTCGACCAAGGTGCCTTCGCCCGGGGTCGAATTGATGGTGAACCGGGCACGGTTGGCTTCCACCATCGCTTTGGTCAAAGGCAGTCCAAGCCCGGTGCCGTCGCCGCGTCCGCGCTTCAGCGCGTTGATCTGCTTGAACGGCTTCAGCGCCTGCTCGATCTCGGCATGGCTCATGCCGATGCCGGTGTCGCGCACCCGCATGACGACGTCGCCCGACGTCTCATAGGCGGTCGAGACGATCACCTGGCCGCCGGCCTGGGTGTAGCGGATGGCATTCGACAGGATGTTGAGCGCGATCTGGCGCACGCTGCGCAGGTCCGCCACCACTTCCGGCAGCCGCGAAGCGAAGCTGGAGCGGATGATGACCCGTTCGCGATTGGCCTGCGGCTGCATCATCGCCACCGTCTCGGCCAGCGTGTCGTTGAGCGACACCGCCTCATAGGCCATCTCCTGCTGGCCGGCCTCGATCTTGGAGATGTCGAGCAGGTCGTTGACCAGGTCGAGCACATGATTGCCCGAGCGGTTGATGTCGCGCAGATAGTCGCGGTAGCGGTCGTTGGCGACAGGTCCGAACTTCTCGTCGACCATCAGTTCGGAAAAGCCGATGATGGCGTTGAGCGGGGTGCGGATCTCGTGGCTGATGCGGGCGAGGAAATCGGTCTTCTGCGAGGACGCGCGCTCGGCCACCGCACGTGCCTGCGTCAAGTCCTCTTCGGCCCGCTTCCACTGCGTGATATCGCGAACGACGGCGCAGAAGCCGCTGTCGTTGGGCAGCCGGCCGATGGTCATGAACAGCGGAATGAAGCGGCCTTGCGATTCGCGACCGATCACCTCACGGCCGTCGTTCATGACACTCGCCACGCCGGGCTCGGACAGTCCGTTGAGATAGTCGCGTGCCGCGCGCTGACTTTCGATGGCAAACAGCGAGGCGAACGGCTTGCCGGTCACATCGTCGCTGTCGAAGCCGAACAGTGCTTCGGCCGGCCGGCTGATCGATCGGATGGTGCCGTCACGGCCGATCAGCACGACGCCGTCGGTGGCGGTGTCGATAATGGTGCGCATCTCGGCGATGCGCACCTTGAGCTCGGAAATATCCGGCTGCGTCTGCTCGTCGCCAACCACATGCAGGCTCGCCGGCGCATCATCCTCGCCGGAGCGTCGCACGACCAGCATCAGCGCCTTGCCGTCGCGCCAGGGGACAGAGCGCAAAATGGCCTCGATCGGGAATTCCTGTCCATCACGCGTCTTCAACCGCAGCGCGCGATCGGTGCCGTCGGAAACGCCGTCGTCGGCATAGGGGTCGGCAAACAACGCGCCGAGGCCGCCGGCATCCGCCAGATCGTCGAGCGCCTCGTAGCCGGTCAGGCTGAGGAATTCCTCGTTCGCATAGTGCAACTGGTCTCCGGAATGGATGAGCAGCGGCACGGGCAGCTTACCGAGCAGCGACGTGTCCGGGGCCTTGTGTTCATCTCCGGCGGAAAACGCCGACGGCACGAACCCTTCGGCCTTGAGCGGCGGAACCTGCAGGCGAGGGCGCTCGACGCGTATTTCCGCAGCGTCGCCTGCATTGACGGCCTGCGCGGCAACCGCCTGCTCGTCAGGCGATGCGGCTTCCTCGTCGGGCTGCGCCCAATCCTCGCTGTCTTCGGCATCGCGAAAATCTGCTGACGTCATGCTGTCGTCATCGAGGACATCATGTGTCGCGTCAGTGGCTTCAGGCTCTTCGCCGGGCGAAACCGCAGCGGTGTTCTCTGGTTCCGCCGCCACGGGGCCACGTTCGTCATCTTGGCCGGCATAGTCCAGCAACGAGCCCGTCACATTCATCCCAGGGGGGGCTTCACGAGCCGCTTCGTCCGGGTGACCGTCAAGCCGTGCCAGATCCTGCTCGTCTTCGGCATCGACATCGGTCTCGGATGGCTCGACCGGTTCGTTCTCTGGCCCTGACGCAGGGATGCCGCCGGTGCGCATCGGGTCGTCGGACGCCTTGACCGGAGCCTCGGTCTCCGCTGCCGACGCCTCAGCAGTCTCAGTCTCTGGTGGCTCGACCGGAGCACTCTCCTTCTTCAGCCGCTCGCCGATTTCGCGGAAGGCGCTGCGTTCCAGGGTCGAGAGGCCCTTGTCGTTGGCTGGCTGGCGATGTTCGGCGAGCCGGATCACCTTGTCGGCAAAGCGCCGCTCCTGTTTCGGCACGATGGTCAGCGCCGGCACCTCGCCCTTGAACGGATCCGATGCCTGAGCGTCCTCGGCCCTGGGCTCCTCAGCGTTCGGCTGTTCGGGCGCGGGTTGGATGACTTGCGGTTCCGGCGTTGCCGGCGCCCGGCCATTGGGCACCAGCGCCATGCCGATGGCCTCCGGATCGACGACCGCGTCGCTGGCGCGGGCAACGCCGAAGCCGCGGAAACCCTCGAAGGCGCGGCTGCGCCCATAGACAGGCAGCGCCGCCAGGTCGACGGGTATCTTCAGATCGGTGCCGACGACCGGCCACAGCACGGAGCGTCCGGACCAGGTATCGCGCCGTTCGAGGAGCCCCGATATCTCGCCCGCGGGGTCGAGGCCGAATGTGGCGGCGACATCCCTGACG
>NZ_RZRW01000392.1:0-5589 GCF_003998745.1 Mesorhizobium sp. M7A.F.Ca.US.014.04.1.1
GCTTGGCATCCGCGTAGTCGCTGCTCCCCTCATTCCCATCGGACGCATTCATCGCCATATCGCGCGGGTCCAGATAGCCTTCGAATGCGGATTCTGCAAAAGGACCTGCCAGACACGCAACTATCTCCCGGATCGCATCATCGCGTTCCAAACATCGATCCATATCGTCCTCGAAAATCGGCTTTCGCTTCGAGGTGAATCCTTGCGCTGAATAAAAACCCGCGCCTTCGACAACACCACCGCACTCTCCGTCACCGACGTCGGGGTAAATACTAACACTTGAGAAAGCAGGGAGTTCACGGTCGTCGTCGAACGTCTGACGGTGCAAAACGATGGCGGCCACCGCGTGCCCGGCTTCGTGATGCGCCACAAGCGGCAGATATTGGGAGGCTACATTCATGCGGTGCGGCTCTCAGGTCTAGTTTGCTTTTGCGCATAGGACCGCAATTGTCGTGCCAACTGGGAAAATCGTTTCGGGCAATGCGATCGCTCCGATAGCGTTGCGTCTCCTGTCTGACATTGTTGGGAAGTCGACACGCGCCCGTCGCAATGCGGTCGACCTTCCGCGCGAGTTGGGTGACCCGTGAAGGCGGCCGACCAGGACGATGTTGCGCTGATCGGCGACGAAGGCGCGGCCGGGCGAGATCGCGCATCAGGGGGTGACCGGCGTGTCGGCGAAGTCGAAGTCGTCGATGTCCTTGGCCAGCGGCAACTTGGCGACAGCGAACTGGTATTTGATGGAGCGGGCCTGCTTCTCCGATATCTCGGCCTGCAAGAGATCACCGACAATCCTGGGCGGCTCGTGCCGTCGCTTGATGGCGACGCGCCCATGATCTCGTCATAGGCTCTGCGCATTCCGTAGAGCTTCAGCGCTCCCATCAGTTCCAGTACCTCGGTGCGTTCCATGGCTGTTTGTCCTCCTGAGACTGTCATAGCGGGTGCAGTCGGCGACCGCTCGTGAGCTAGCTTCAGCGCTTGGGGAATGGAAAGGATCGTGCCCGGCGCCGGATCGCGGCTGCGGGCCAGGATGTTGAGGATCACCGGCGCCGACGATGCACCGTGCTCGATGGCTTCCTGACAGGCGGCCTCGACCGCGCTCAATCCGTCGGTCAGCACCCAGGTGAGGATCAACACCATCTGCCGGTCGACGTCATCAACCGCCTTGAGCTGCGCCGCACCTTCTCCATTGCCGACCGCACGACCCAGCCAAGGAACGGCGCGCGCCGTGTGCCAGGGATCGTAGGCGACCTCGTTGCGGCCAAAGGAGCGAACGTGTTCTCCCACGACCACGCCATCCTCTGGCGGATGCGATCCGATCGACATAAGCATGGATCTCGATGGGCCGACCGACGGCACTCGACAGCACCGAGTATTTGTTGTTGTCGAAGCGCACCGTGCAGGTCTTCGACACCGACGGGGGAATGCAATGGAAGCCGTCGAAGCGACCGGCAGCCGCTCCCGCTGCGGCTTGGCCGCATTCGCCGACAGCAGCCGGTCCCGCGTCTCACGCCGAGCTCCCATGCGGGGATAGGGCTGGTGCTTGCGCTCGTAGCGGAACTGCGTCTCCTCAGAACGCAGGACCTTGCGCACCACCTTGCGCGAGATCTTCAGCTCACGGCAGATCGCTTTGATCGACTTCCCCTGGACCAGCGACAGCCGACGTATCTTTGCAATCGTCTCTAAAACCAACATCCAAAACACAAATGCCTCCGATCAAGCCGGAGGCATCTTGATGACCCCATCGTTAAGGGGTCCCGTTTGGACGAAAATCACCCTTTAAACAGGGTCCCCATTCCACGAAAAATCAATGCACTACCTTCCAAAGCTGCGAGAGATCGCCACCGACCGCTTTGAAGGGGCTTTCGGCGGTCTCGTCAGCGAGGTTGTGGCATGAAGAAACATCAATCCACAGCATTGGGCCGAAGCATGCCACGGGCTCATGCCGCGGGAGAGCGGGAAGATATTCTTGAAAGAAGAAGCGGTCTCCGACATCAATACCGACAGGATGGGCAGCTTTCTCACATCACTTGAGGTCGAGCGTGGCAGTTGCGACCCGCAATGCAAGGCTGGCGGCGATGCATGCCTTTGCGCGGTTCCTGATTTCGGAGCACCCCGAATATTAGGATACGCTGCAACTGGTGGTGACACTTCCCTTCAAGAGGGCGCGTGGGTGGCACCTGTCGAATATCTCGATGAGCCCGGAAATCAAGAGCGTCCTGGCGCGTATCGTCCGCCGCACGCCTTCTGGACAGCGGGATTACGCTCTGTTTTCGCTGATGTTCAATACGGATGCACGAGTTCAGGGATCCTGAATCTTCGATTGTGACCTTCGTCTGGTATCGCCCTGTCCCGCCGAGCAAAGCAACGACCGCCCCACACTGCTCACCCGGTTCGGTGTTCCATACTTGCTGCGCACACATGGCTGCGGGCGAAGGAACCACCATGGCGGAAAAAAGCATCCATCATCGCCCTTTGCGGGACACGACGGCCATCCACCTCGTCAAGGCGGGTGTTGACATCGCCACCATCAGTCGATGGCCAGGCCACTCGGGCTGAACTAACGATGCGCTACGCCCAGGCCGGTATCGATATGAAGCGGCAAGCGCTCGAACAAGGCTTCCCCGACGTGATGTCATCGGCAAAAGATCAGACGATCATCGCTTTGATGGCTGGATGTTTGGCTGGCTGCACCGCTTGTAGACGCTCAGTTATGTGGAGTTGTATCGCGGGAAGTCGCGCGTCTTGGGCTTTTGCGGTGTCAGCTCCACATCTCTCCGCAGTGCACGTTGTCACTGTTGAAGAGCCGTTTGTTCAATCTTCGTCCTGGCACGGCAAGGGTTGTCGATATTGTGGGCGTCTTGCGCTTGCCGAGCTTGTCCGAAATCCAGCGCCGGATCAGGCGTGAACACTGTTGCGTAGTTCGTCAGCCAGAGCGCGGAGAACGTCGGCGCTTCCTTCCAGCGCCGTAAAAGCGTAGGGATTGAGGAACTGTCGGCCCCAGAACAGATTGCGATCTGTGCCGGATAGCGTAGCTTCCTCGCTGACACGCGGCCAATTCTCCGCAATGCATCGGAGCTGGCCTTCAACAATCGCAAGAGCTTCCGGCGCGCTGAGCAGGAAGTGATGCGCCGCTTCAAGGCAGGACGCTATCCGGCTCATGCGGTTATTGCCGCTGATGAGCATGGCCTGGCTGGCCTCCTGGCCACTGCGGGCCTGCGGACAAATATCGTACGCAGGCGTGAGGGTGAGCTTAGCGCCGTCCCAGAATGCCGCATGGTTGCGGGCATGATCGTCGGTGTTGCCGCAAAGTATGTTGAAGACAATGCGGCTGAACAACTCGCGCAGAGTTTCCGACGGCGCGGTGAATCGGTGGCGAATGATCTCCGCCAAATCCTGGTAGCTGGCGTAACGCGCCATCATCTCATCGAGCGCGAGCATCGTCAGCGCTGAGACCATGGATTTGCGTTGCCAGCCGCCCGTGACCTTGATCCGGTCGAATCGCTCGACGAGCAACACGTCGTTGCCTGCGGCGCGAACGAGCGAGACGGATGCCGCTCTGATGCCGCACAAGGCGGCAAGCCGCATGGCTATGAATTCTCCTTTGACGACGCTGTAAAGGTCGGCAGACGAGGAAAATTTCGCGACATGCTTGACGGCGTCACCCTCGATCAGCGCCTTTGGCCTTGCGCCGCCGATCGAGCTGCCGTGATGCAGCGCCTGATCTAATTCGGGGGTGAGCGGAATACCTTTCTCTACCCGCTCCGCCGATTGGACAAGCTCTTCGAGAGTGGCATTGGCCAGTGCGCGCGGCTCGTAATGCATTGGCGAAAACTGAAAATCGAGCGCGCCGATGCGGTCCGAGCCTGATTCCAGCAAGAACGTCAGTTCTGAAATATCGAGCCGCGCGATTTCATCGCCCTTCACACCGAATTTGCGGTTTAGGATAACCCGTCGTCCCCAGGCATCAGGGGCAGCATCGCGGATGCATCCCGGCATGGTTAGGCCAGGAAGCAAAGGCAATTCGCCTGCCTTCAGGGGCAGTTCCGGGAGATAAAGCGGGATCGCGCTTCCCAGTTCACGAAAGCTCCTGCCATAGTTGAAGCTGACGAGTCCGTCATGGGCATATAGCCGCCCGGCGACAACCGGCGCGGTCTCGCCCGGCAGCCAGACCCAGACATAGGCTTCGTCGTACTTGGGGACCTTAGAACTCATCGACGATCTGCTTGCCGGCCTTGTAGACGTGCTTCGGCAGCAGCGCGATGCGATCGTCCATGCGGCCTGTGAGGGCTGTGATGCCATTGCCGTCGGCATCGAACAGCTTCACACCGACAATGGCAGCAGCTTCGAACATCAGTCCGATTTCGACTTTGGGATCGCCCTTCTCGATGCGCTGCAGGGTGCTGCGTGAAACACCGATTCTCTCGGCTAACTCCTGTGCGGTTAACCGGTGCTGCATCCGGCCAAGCCGGATGGTCTTACCGAAAAGGCCAAGCGCTTCCATCGCGTAGCGCGAATAGGTGCGTTTATACGTTGCCTTCATTCGGGTCTCTGTGACCTATGCATGATCCATATCGCCTTCTTTCGAACTTTATATAGGTAATGTCACAGAGCGACTGCCAAAGTCAAGACTCCGTATCGCAAGCGTTACCCATCCGAACGAGGAAGGCGGATATTGCCGACGGCTCCTGCACAACCGGCCAGCTCTGCGCGTCTCGGGCGAGGCGGAGATCTGGCGCTGGATCGCGGACAGCCTTGAGACGCCTCGCATGAGTCATTCATGGGCGGTCCCTGGTGCGGGGCCGCGGCGCTCGACTGCTGGCCGACATTCTCGGCGGCGGGACCCGCATCCGGCTACACCAGCACTTTTCGACCGCATACGCGCCCAGCTTCTCTCCGAAATCATTGCCAATGAGCGCGAACCTCATGCGATCGCCGAGCTGGCCTGGCGGCGCGGAATCTACGCACGCATCCGTATTCGAGACCGCCCAAGGGAGGCTGACTAGCGTAACGCCCTCCGATCTAAGCGCCTTCCACAAAGCCGCTTTCGCACGCGACGGGCTGCATGTGGCGGTCGTAGGCGACATAGATGCCAAGCCCTGAGAGTAAGGCTCTACCAGCTGTTCGGCGATTTGCCTCAGAAACTGGCGCTTGCCGGCGCGAACCAGTGGTATCGCGAGGGCGAGCACGCCGAGCGCTTTTCCTCCGCCCTCCACTGACCACAGACCCGCACGCAACGAAGCCGCGCTCGATCTTATCGTGGCGTGGCTAGGTGCAATGTTTGCTCTCGCCATCAGGCCGGCTTTCCCGATGGCGTGGTCAACCTGATCTATGCGTCCGAAGGTGATCGCGTGGGCCGTGAACTCTGCACCAATTCCAAAGATCAGCTTTACCGGTTCGAACGAGGTCGGACGGCTGCTGATGCGTCAGTGCTCTGACCAGATCAAGAAGGTCAGCCTTGAAACCGGCGGCAATGCACCTTTCATCATCTTCGATGATGCCGACATTGACGGTGCTGTTGACGGTGCGGTCCAGGCGAAGTTCCGCAATGCCGGCCAGACCTGCGTTTCCGCGAACCGCATTTACGTCCAA
>NZ_RZRW01000393.1:0-5583 GCF_003998745.1 Mesorhizobium sp. M7A.F.Ca.US.014.04.1.1
CGCGGCGGTAGCCGCGATTGAGCAGCGCCATGCGCGCGCCGGCACCGGCGGCGTTGCCGACCGCCGAGACCTTGTCGAGGTCGCAATCCGGGATCAGGCCCAGCACCATGGCGTATTTCGGATCGATGAAGGAGCCGAAGGCGCCGGCGAAATGGATGCGGTCGACATGCTCGGTGTTCTGCTTTTCCATCAACAGCTTGGTGCCGGCATAAAGCGCTGCCTTGGCAAGCTGGATGGCGCGCACATCGGTCTGGGTGATGGTGATCTTCGGCCCATCTTCCGTCAATGCGGCGGAGCCGTCCTTCAGCACATAGGAGAAGGTGCGGCCGTTGGCCGTAACGCGCGGCGAGCGCGCCGAAAGCCCGCCGTCGATGACGCCGTCCTCGGAAATGATGCCGGCGAGATACATCTCCGCCACCACTTCGATGATGCCGGAGCCGCAGATGCCGGTGACGCCGGTCGCCTGGACGCTTTCCAGGAAGCCCGGCTCGTCGGACCACAGTTCAGAGCCGATGACGCGGTATTTCGGTTCAAGCGTATCGGGATCGATGCGTACGCGTTCGATGGCGCCGGGCGCTGCTCGCTGGCCGCCGGAGATTTCGGCGCCCTCGAAGGCAGGGCCGGTGGGCGAGGAGGCCGCAACCACCCGCTGGCGATTGCCGAGCACGATCTCGGCATTGGTGCCGACATCGACGATCAGCATCATCTCGTCCTGGCGATGCGGGCCTTCCGACAGCGTCACCGCCGCCGCATCCGCACCGACATGCCCGGCGATGCAAGGCAGCATGTAGAGCCTGGCGCCCTGGTTAAGCTTCAGGCCGATGTCGGATGCCTTGATATGCACCGCACCTGAGACAGCCAGCGCAAAGGGCGCGCCGCCAAGCTCGGTCGGATCGATGCCGAGGAACAGATGGTGCATGATCGGATTGCCGACGAAGACGCTGTCCAGGATGTCGTTGCGCTGGACATTGCCTTCGGCGCAGACCTTGTCGACGAGACCCGAGATCGCCTCCCGCACGGCGACCGTCATGCCCTCGCGGCCGTCCGGGTTCATCATCACATAGGAGACGCGGCTCATCAGATCCTCGCCGAAGCGGATCTGCGGGTTCGAGGTGCCCGACGAGGCGGCGACGCGGCCCGACAGCAGCGACACCAGATGCATGGCGATGGTGGTCGAGCCGATATCGCAGGCCAGCCCATAGGCTTCGTTCTTGAGGCCGGGCCAAAGTGCTACGACGCGCGCTGTCTCAGAGTCGGCATCCTTGTAGATGGCGGCGGTCGCGGTCCAGTTGCCCTTGCGCAGGATGCCTTGCACCTGCGGCAGCAGATAAAAATCGAAATCGAGGCTTTTCAAACCCCAATCGTGCATCAGCGCGATCTTCAGCCGGTCGAGATCACCAAGCGGCTTGTGCATGTCGGGTTCTTCGATCTCGACATAGCACATGCGGATCGCCGCATCGCGGGCGATGACCCTGGTGTCGGCATCCTTGCGGATGGTCTGCGCGTTGATGACCGTATCCTGCGGCACGTCGATGACGAGGTCGCCGAGGATTTGCGCCGAGCAGGAGAGGCGACGCCGTTCGGGTAGGCCGCGGACGCGCTCATAGCGCTCTTCCTTGGCGCCCTTGGGCGTGATGTGGTCGTTGGACGAAATGATCTTGTGCTTGGCGAAATTGCCTTCCTGCACTTCGATCTGGCAACGCCCGCAAGTGGCGCGTCCGCCGCACACACTTTCGACATAGACGCCGAGCTGGCGCGCGGCGTCTAGCACGGGTGTTCCAACAGGAAACCGCCCGCGCTTGCCCGACGGCATGAACAGCACGAGCGGGTCGGTGATGTTTGCAGGTGAATTCACGATTGCGCGCTTATCCTCGGCCCATCCGGGCTTCACGGCCGCCACGGCGGCGACCGCCATTGCCGGCGCCGTCGCCCGGCGCATTGACTTGCGTCGGGGCGGCAACGGCCTGGCCGCCTTCGGCCGGCTTGTAATCCTTGTAGGTGCGGATCCAGTTGGTGCAGTTCTCGTCGGTGCCGTTCAGCACATTGGCGCCGCGCACGGCTTCCATTTCCTGCGGCCGCACCGGGTTCATGATGGCCGAGGTCATGCCGGCGCCGATCACCATCGGGATGAAGGCGGCGTTGATGCCGTGGCGATGCGGCAGGCCGAAAGAGATGTTGGACAGGCCGCAGGTGGTGTTGACCTTGAGTTCTTCACGCAGACGACGCAGCAGCGCGAAGACCTGGCGGCCGGCATCGCCCAGCGCGCCGATCGGCATCACCAGCGGGTCGACGACGACGTCATGCGCCGGAATGCCGAAATCGGCGCAGCGCTCGACGATCTTCTTGGCGACGGCGAAACGCACGTCCGGGTCCATCGAAATGCCGGTCTCGTCGTTGGAGATGGCGACGACCGGCACGTTGTACTTCTTGACCAGCGGCAGGATGGCTTCGAGCTTTTCTTCCTCGCCGGTGACGGAGTTGACCAGCGGGCGGCCCTTGGCAACCTTGAGTGCGGCTTCGATCGCGGCGGTGACGGAACTGTCGATCGACAGCGGCAGGTCGACCAGCCCTTGCACGATCTCCAGCGTCTGCACCAAAAGGCCGGGTTCGGTCTCGTTCGGATTGACCGAGGTGACGCCGGCGTTGACGTCGAGCATGGTGGCGCCACAGGCTGCCTGCTCCAATGCGTCCCTGATGACGGTCTCGAAATTGCCCGCGATCATCTCGGCGGCCAGCTTCTTGCGGCCGGTCGGGTTGATGCGTTCGCCGATCACGCAGAACGGCTGGTCGAAGCCGATGATGATTTCTCGTGTCGCCGAAGCGACGATGGTACGGGTCATAAATTCTCTCCGCCGTGATATAAAGATTTCTTTATATCGTTGTCTGGTTTCGTTCAAGCGAATGGGTGGCCGTCCGCGCCGTCAGTGCGCGGTCTTCACCATATCCACCTGCGTTTCGGTAATATCGTCGTGCAGTATGTGCTCGAGCCGATCGGCGACCATCTGGTCGTCGCGGCGGATCTCGCGTTTCCATGGCTGGCGGCCCTTCAGCACGCCCGATTCATCGACGATCTCGGCGACATATTCCTCTTGCCGGTAGGCCATCACGTGAACGCCGGAAACACCTGATATTTCCTTCACCTCGTTGATGATGTCGATGCAGAGCTGCTTGCCTTCCTTTTTCTGGTCCTGGGCGCCTTCCAGCCGCTTGATGACGGAATCGGGAATATGGATGCCCGGCACGTTCGAGCGGATCCACTTGGCCGTCTTGGCCGAGGCGAGCGGCCCGACGCCAACCAGGATGAAGCATTTTTCGGTATAGCCGAGGTCGCGCACCTTTTGCATGTAGGTGCGGAACATGGGCACGTCGAAGCAATACTGGCTCTGTACGAATTGCGCGCCGGCGGCGATCTTCTTGCCCAGCCGGTGCGGGCGGAAGTCGATCGGCGGCGCGAACGGATTGATCGCAGCACCCAGGAAAAGCTGCGGCGGCGTCGTCAGCTTGCGGCCGGACAGGAACTTGCCGTTGTCGCGCATGATGCGGCAGGTTTCCAGGAGCGACATGCAGTCGAGATCGAACACCGGCTTGGCGCCGGGCTGGTCTCCGGCCTGCACGCCGTCACCTGTCAGGCACAGCATGTTGGCGACGCCCATCGCAGCCCCGCCCAGCACGTCGCCCTGGATGGCGATGCGGTTCTTGTCGCGGCAGGCGATCTGCATGATCGGCGCATAGCCCATGCGCGTCAAAAGTGCGCAGATGCCGACCGAGGACATGTGGCAGTTGGCGCCCGATGCATCGACGGCGTTGATGGCGTCGACCCAGCCGTCGAAGATTTTCGCCCTGTTGTAGACGTCTTCCGGATCGGCGCTGTCGGGCGGGTTGAGTTCCGTCGTCACAGCGAACTCGCCGCGCCGCAGTACGCGCTCCAGCCGACCGCGCGAGGTGTGGCCGGGCAGGGGTTCGAGCGGCAGGTGGATGCCGGCCGGGTTTTCGTCGCGCTGGCGGCCGATCATGCCGACGCCCCGGTGCTGGCCGCCTCATTCTTGGCGGCAGCGGCGGCTTCGCGCGCGGTGGCCGCCTGCGCGGTCACCCGCAGCCAGGCCGAGGTTTCACGCAGCGACTGGTCGACCGGCTTCTGCACGGTCAGGATCCTGTCGCTGTGCACCATGTTCTGCGAGCCTTCCCAGGCCTTGACCCAGACGCAGGGCATATCGGGCTCGACCTCGCAATTGCCGTTGGCGCGGACACCGCCGCAAGGGCCGTTGCGCAATTGCTTGGGGCAGTTCATCGGGCAAGACATGCCTGTCGAGGACAAGATGCACTGGCCGCACATGCGGCAGTCGAACATGAAGCCCTTGACGCGCTTCTCGACAAATTTGATCGGCCCTTCGACACGGCCATAGCCTATGCCTTTCCATAAGGGATGGAGGAGCAGGAACATGTCGGCGAATTTGGCGTAGAACCATTCGAGTAATCGCGAGTGCCGCACCGACCATAATCTGACCGCGAAGGAACGCTGCACGCGCCGCTGCGGCGATACGTCGGCCGGCTTGTAGTCGGATTTCGGCGCTGCCTTCTTGACCAGAGTGGCCTGGGTAACAGCCGGCCTCTCCTTGGCAGGAATGGTTTCAGACATTTTCTTTGCCGCCCGCCTTGACCAGAGCGACCAGCCGCTCGCGGTCATATCTCGTGTCGATGTCGTTGAATGCCTTCTCGACTTCGGCTTCGAGGTCGTCGCCGACCGGAATGGGATCGGCTTTGCGCCATTCGGCCAGATAGTCGTCTGTACCGCCGGCGCCGGTGCGCATGGCGCACATGTCGATCGCCTCGGTAAAGCGCAGCGGCAGTTCGCGCTTGGCGTTCTGCCGGCCCTTCTTGACGATCACCTGGGCAGGGATGTCGCGCCAGTAGACGACGATCAGATCGGCCATGAATTCTCACTCCTCGAACTATCGAGCATTGCCGCAAGCGCAGTGGTGCCGCTTGTTATGGGACGACGCGCGCGCATTCAAAAGCGACGCATATCGATGTCGTAAAATGAAAAGTGGGTTTATTCGTTTGCGGCGTGTGCCGGCGCCCGGTCCAGCGCGTCGGAAACGCTGGCGCGCAGTATGCCGTCCAGGACGAAAAACGCGCTACCAGATGCCAGTTCTGAGGCCCGTCCAGACGTAGAACCAGATCGTCGGATGATACCAGAGTTTCGAAGGCAGGCCGGGATCGATCGTCGTGAGTTTTCCAGCCAGTGCATCGCTGACAGCCTCGACGCAGATGTCGCGCGAGAACGCCGTCTGGCGTAGCGCGTGACTTGAGATGGTGTCGCCTTTTTTCGATCTGCCGCGCGCCTGCTTCAGCACGCCACCAGTGTCGACGCCAGCGTCGACGAGGTGGACAGTCGTGCCGAAATTCTCCGCATCGCCTGATACCAGAGCCCAATAGCCGCCATTCATGCCGCGATATTTCGGCGTGATGCCCGCATGGTAGTTGAGCACCGGGCAGGGCATTTTGCTCAGCATCTCAGCCGAGATTAGTCGGCAACCGTTGAGCAGCACAACGCCTGGCCGGATCTTCTGGATCGCCTGCAGG
>NZ_RZRW01000394.1:0-5499 GCF_003998745.1 Mesorhizobium sp. M7A.F.Ca.US.014.04.1.1
CACCTTGACGATGCCGGTCCAGCCGAACCCGTCGCGCCCGACGCTGATCTGGTAGCGCAGCGCCTGGCCCTGGCGGGTCACCAGGTAAAGCGCCTTCTCGTCCTTGCGGATGATGATCGTTCCCGGCTGCTCGGCGGTTCTAAAGGCGACGGCCTTGCGCAGGCTGGGCCCCATCGCCGGCAGCGGCGGCCGCTCCGAAAGTGCTGATCGCGCCTCGGCGAAGCCGTGGACGGACAGCGCCAACGCCATGCCGAGCACGCAGGCGCCGGCGAGCTTTGGGGCGATCCGCTATCTATCGGGCAGCGTCATCGAGCCGCTCTTTGAACATCCGCTTCAGATCCTTGTTGAAGCGCGCCCGCCCATCCACTTCGGAAGGCGGGATGGCCCTGTTCAGCGCATCGGTCAGAAGCGCGTTGTCGAGCGCGACCGACTTGATGTGCGGCGCCTTGAAGATCTTTTCGAGCTCGCTGCGCGAAAAATGGTTCCCGAACCATTTGCGCTTGTGCTTGTTGGCGACCAGCGTGATGCTGACCGCATTGCCGCGCAGCTCGCGGATCTTCTTGTAGAGCCGCTTGCCTTGCCGCAGCGACGCGACATTGAGTTCGAACACGATGAAGATCTCGTCGCTCGTCGACAGCACGGAATTGTGCCAGGGCGTTTCCAGATTGGGCAGGTCGATAACGATGTCGTCGAAGCGGTAGGCGACGAGGTCGAGCAGGCGGAAGACGAAATCGCTGCCATGCGGCTCGAACGGCAGTTGCGGCCGCTCGAATGCATAGAGGGTGAGGCCGGACGGGCGCGACAGCTTGATGACGTCCATCAGCTCGACATCGAGCCGCTCCGGCTGGCCGATGATGCCGGCAAGGTCGAACTGGTTGAACAGATTGAGATAGGCGCCGCAATTGGCGCTCTGGAAATCCAGGTCCACGAGACAGGTGGACGCCGCGCGCTCGCCCGATTTCGACGCCAGGAATTCGGCCGCCGACAGCGCCAGCGTCGTGGCGCCGGCGCCGCCGCTGGCGCTGATGAAGGTGATGATCCGGCTTTTGGTTCCCTGGTTGCCGGTGTCGTGGAAGGTCACCGCATTGAGCAGTTCCTTGCCGTCGAGCGGCTTGTGCAGCCAGTCCGAGGCGTTCATGCGCACCAAAACGCGCGTCTGCTCCGAGCTCAGCTCGTCGGAAACCGCGATCAGCGGCACGCTGGCCCACAGTGCGCGCGCCTCGACGATGCCGGGCCTGCCGAGCAGCTCGCCATTGCCGAGATCGAGGATGACGATGCCCGGGCGTGTGTCCGCCGGCGGTCCTTTCAGAAAATCGCTCGTCTCGGAAACCCTGACGTCATAGATCGCCAGCGCATCGAGCCGCGTCGCCACATCGCGCTTGAAATTCGGATCCGACGAAAACAGCGCCACCTGCTTGCGCTTGGTCGGCGTAACCTTGGTGTTGATGGCGTTCATGGCCAGGTACTCTTCATGTCTTCGCCCGTGACCGTGCTCAGCATGGAGGGCATTGTGATGTTGTTGAAGCCGAGCAGTCCGCCCAGGAAGAAAAACTGGAAGGGATGGTTGGTGATGCTCACCGTGATGGTCGGCACCGGTCCGCTGGGACGCGTCCAGTAGCCGAGGCCGGAAGCCTGGTATTGAATCCTGACTTCGGACTTGGCCAACATCGGCAGGAATGTCTGCATTCCGGGCCGGCTGCTGTTGCCGCTGAAAATGAAATTAAAGGCATCTTGGCTTACATTGAGGTTCTGGCACGTAGCGCCTGTGCCGCAAACGCAAGAGACGCTTCCAGCGGTGTTGGCGGTGCAGATATAGTTGTAAGTGTTTGCGGGTACCGCAGTGCCGACTTTAGTTAGGTCGGTCTGCGTTATCGTCTCGGCCAGGAGCCCGCTGGCGACAGGTGTAGAAATCTGCGCCAGCCTTGCGCCGGCTTGCACCGCCTTATTCCCGGCATTCCATTGGTAAAAGGCGTAGCCGAAATCGATGAAGCCAAGCAAAAGCGTCAACAGCAGCGGCATCACTATGGCCATTTCGACCATTGTCGTTCCGGACTGGCTAGCCCAAAACTTGGTGCGCCCCATCACCATCCAATGACCCGTTCCTGATGGGATACACTGAGGGTCAGGGCTCCAAAGCCAAGATACGACCAGAATCCAACGTCCGGATAAGAATAGGAGGTGCTGACGTCCACGACATCGACTTTGGTCGTGCTGCTGAGATAAAGTTGCGTGCCCGTGGCGGCATCAACCGCGTCCAGCGAGACCGCCTTGGTGATGTCAACCGCCGCCGGCAGCCATCCGGTCACTCTGGCGCTGCCGTTAGCGACCGCCCCATTGGCAGCAAGGTTCTGGGCTCGGCCCTTGCAAGTCGCCCAATCGCTGCTGCATCGTGCCATGTAGCGCCCCGCATCCTCAACGCCAGCTTCGAGAAGCATCCGCGTATTCAGGATGTTGGAGAACTCGAACACACCGGCCGATAACAGCAATACGAGTGGTATCGTGATCGCGGCTTCCACCAAAGCGGCGCCACTTTCGTCGCCTTGGAACCGTCCAATGATTCTGCGGAGCCTGGTCATGTCAGCGCTACCGATACAACTGGGCTTCGTTGCGGAATGCTTTGTCTACCAGGGTGTTGTTGGCAAATCCGCCATCGACATCGACGATCTCAAGGCTGATAGCCTTCTCGGCGCCTGTACCGTCCGGATTGTCCTCGTCGTTGGGATTCACCTTCTGGATAGGGTTGTTTATGAAGACGCTTGCATAGCCATCCGGTCGGACTGCGGTGTGGCCGTTCAGCTTCGCCTGGTTTGCTTTGCAATCGATAATGGCCATGTTTATCAGCCGGCGGCTCGGATCCGCCTTGGTGAGGTCCCCCTTGTAGCAGGAAGGCGTTCCAACTTCGTTCGAAGGCCCTTTCGATTTGTCGCCCACGATTCCGGCCGCGATTTCATAGTTGTAGACATCATACCTGGAGGCGGGAACGTTCCGCTTGAGAGGGTCGGTCTTCGCCGGGAGGTTTGGATACGCTGCGTTCTTATGATTGGCGGCCCAGTAGGCGGTCCAGAAGGAATTCGCCGCGATCGGCAGCGTCATGCCCTTAGCGGAGTCATAGCCGGTGCCATCCGGGAGAGGCAACGCGGAACCATCCGTCGCGACATCAAACTTGTTGCAATTGCTGTTCTTGCTGGCCCCCTTGCGGACATTGCTCGCCGGGCGGTAGCCAAGGTCTGTGTTATTTTTCAGATTGCCCTGATAGAGATCGAACCGGACATTCAGGCCAGTATTGACCTGACCCAAGGTGACACCCGTTTTCGTGGTCAGCGAAGTGCGGCTGTAGCAGGTGCCGGCGGTCCCCTTGGCCATCCCCTCCTGTATCGAGGTCAGGCCGTTTTCCAGCAGGCCAAAGTTGCCCGGGCCGGGGTTGCTATCGACTTTCAGAATACGAAATTCGCGGCTATAGGTGTCCCCCGACGCGAACGCCTGCTGGATCGTTTTGCTGGTCAACGGGTCGGTCGTCTCGAACGGATTGCACATGAAGATCGGCACCGTTTCGCAGATCGACTGGACAAATCCGGCCACAGCCTGAGGTCTGATGTCGAATGTGTTGCTGCCGCTGACAACGCTTGCCGGAAAGATCGCTTCGAAGGCCCCGGCACCATCCGCCAGGCCGGACGGGTTCACGGTCACCAGTGAGAATGTCACGGCTTTAGGGTCGGTGCTTGCCCAGTTCACACCATTGGCGTCGACACCAGCGGCACTCAACTTGATGCTGTCGTCGGCCGGTATCCCGGTCAAGTATGTAACGGTCACATCGGCTAGAGCGAGTGTATGATCGCCTGCCGTTGAAAACTTGGTCTTGTTGGTGAGAAGGGTAGTCTTGGCCAGATTGGCTCTGGTGATCGAATCCGATCTGCCATCCAGTTCCGCTGCCGTTGCCAGAGCAAGGGCATCAACTCCCTTTTGCAGATCGTTGTGAAGTCCGTTGGCTCGGCTCATATCGATGGCCAGCAGAGCGAAGCCGATAAGCACGGGCAGCATGATTGCCACGAGGATCATCGCGATGCCGCGTTGATCGTTCCAGAAGGCACGAATGGTCCCCAACATGACCTTACTCTCTGCTTTCCTGCGCCAGAGCCCCTCGCATGCCCGGCGCCCTGCGCATCCCTTCGTTCAGTTCACTGTGTCACACCCGACCCGCCGACATTGACCGTGATCGCTGGTGGCGGCGGCGGTGGCGGTGGATATTTGTAGCCTTGGGCAACGGCTGCGGCGCGTGCGCCGTCGCCTTCGATATGTGTGTTTCGGGACGCCGGGTTGAGCGGGTCGACCGTCTGCAGCAGCGAATTGAACTTCTGCGTGTCGCCGGCGGCCAGGGTCACCGAATCATAATGGTTCAGATAGTCCGCGGCGCAGCCCGACAGGGCGCTGGCGCACAGAATGAGGATCAAGGCGCTATTTCTTGACATAGAGCATCTTGTCCTTCGATTTGAAGTCGAGCATGTGGCCATAGGGGCCGGTGACGCCTTCGCCGGTTTCATATTTGCGGACCATGTCCTTGGTCACTTCCAATTGGCCGAGCACGAAGAACTCCGGATCGTTGGCGGGCCGTGTCTTGTCGAACGGTGTCGCCAACTGCTCCCCAGGCTTCACCGGCCGCACGATATGCGGCGTGACGATGACGACCAGCTCGGTCTCTTCCTTCTGGTTGCTCGAACTGCGAAACAGCGTCCCGATCACAGGCACTTGGCCGAGCCAAGGCACCTGATCCTGGAGCTTGGTGGTCTTGCTGGACAGAAGCCCGCCGACGGCGAAGCTCTGGCCGTCGCGCAATTCGACGACGGTCGACAATTTGCGGTTGGTGAAGATCGGGTCGCCGGCGGTGGTGAAGCCGGTCAGGTCACTGACCTCCGGCGCCAGGTTCATATGAATCTTGCCGTCGTCGAGTACGACCGGCGTGAACAGAAGATTGACGCCGAATTGCTTGTACACGATGTTTACCTGGCCGTCCTTGTCCAGACTGCGAATAGGCACTTCACCACCGGCGTTGAAGCTGGCCTGCTCGCCGGAAAGCGTGGTGAGGTTGGGGTTCGCGAGCGTGCGCACCGCGCCTTTGGACTCGAGCGCCTCTATGATCAGGTCGACCTTGATGTTGCTGTCGATGACGCGCGTGATAAGCGCTCCGAAGGGCGCCGAGTTGGACAGGAGGCCGCTGAGCAGACCGCCCGGTCCGAGCACGACACCGTCCTCGTCAACGGCAGCAACACCGGTACCGGTACGGGTTGTGCCATCGCCGTTCCTGCTTTTGATCGACACGCCGAGGTCGCGGCCGGTGTTGCGCTTGGCTTCCAGCACGCGCACTTCCAAATTGACCTGCTGGCTGTCGTCGACGATGACGGAGTTGATGACGGCATCGGGTCCATATTGCTGCGCAACCGCCATGATCGCCGCCAGCGTAGCGCCATCTTTCACATGCCCGCCAAGCCTGACCCTGCCATTGAC
>NZ_RZRW01000395.1:0-5577 GCF_003998745.1 Mesorhizobium sp. M7A.F.Ca.US.014.04.1.1
GCTTTGGGAGAGGGAAGTGCAGTTTCATGGCGTTTCGTACATTCAGTGGTCGCTTTTTGGCGGGTCTTGCGCTCACCGGCTTTATGCTTGCCGCCGCCGGCTGCCAATCGGGCGACAATGGCATCCTGAACCTCGGCATCGGCAAGAAGGAGGACCCGACGGCGCCACCGCCGCCGCAGGATCCCAAGATCCTGGCCAGCCAGTTGCAGGCCTATTGTCCCAGGGTGACCGTGCGCGACGGCACGGCCTTCTTCAACACCTATTCCAGGGAAGCTCAGAAGCCCAAGCCCAGGATCAAGAAGACCGGCGATGCCGCGCAGGATGCCGCGGCCCAGGCCGAGGCTGACGCCGCTGCTGCAACGCCGCCCGACGATTCGGCCAATATCATCTACCAGGCGTCGGTCAGCGACGTGACACGCGACTGCAGCCGTGCCAACGGCCAGTTGGCGATGAAGATTGCGGTCGCCGGCAAGATTGTCCCCGGACCGAAGTTTTCTCCAGGCACGATCACCATGCCGATCCGAACGGCGGTGATGCACGGCACCCAGGTCCTCTATTCGCAGCTCCACCAGTATCAGGTCCAGGTCACCGATCCTTCCGTTGCCACGCAGTTCGTCTTCACCGATTCCAATGTCGTCGTGCCCGAGCCGACGGCCCAGGATTATCAGGCCTTTGCCGGCTATGACGAAACCGCGCATCAGGCAACGGCCAACAAGTCGAAGAAGACCCGCCGCAAGAGGGCTGCCGCGACGAACTAGGTCTCGGCAGTTGCATGAGGCGTGCGTCGCGGCGCACGCTTCTCAGGCGTCCGACCACTCCGACAGCGCGGCGATCACGCTTTTCAACTCTGCCCAGCGGCGGATCACCGTTTCGGCGCCGGCCTCGGTGAGCGCGTCGGCATGGCCGGGATAACTGTGTCCCGCGCCGGTGAAGCCGATCACCCGCATGCCCGCCGCCCTTGCGCCGTGGACGCCGTGCACGGAATCCTCGATGACGAAAGTGTTCGCCGGGTTGGCGTTGAGTTTCTCCGCCGCGAACAGGAACACGTCCGGCGCCGGTTTCGTTTTCGCGGTCGGTGTTTCCATCGCCGAAAAAATCCGGTCGGTGAAAAACGGCAGAAGATGCACCTTTTCCAGCATGAATTCGATCCTCTCGGAGCGTGAATTCGAGCAGACGCAGCGCGGCACGGTTACCGCGGCAACGGCCTCGCGCGCGCCATCGATGGCGCGGACGTCACTGCGCAGTTTGCGGTCGACCAATTGTTCCTCCCTGTCGATCAGAGAGGCTTGGAAGGGAATGCGGGACTTTTCCTCGACCCGCAGCATGATGTCCTTGAAGGTCAGGCCGGCATAGCTCTCCGAAATCTCCTCAGCCGATATCTCGTATCCGGCCAAGGTCAAAAGCTCGGCGTCGACGCGGGCGGCGATGATCTCGGAATCGACGAGCACGCCGTCGCAATCGAAGATGACAAGGTCTGGCTGGGGCATGGTGATCCGGACAATGGGAGGGCGAAGTGGCCTCGGAAGGCTCAGGCGGCGCGGCATACACCAACAGGGCCGCCTTCGCAAATTCGCCACACCAGTCCCTTGCCTTCACGGAATATTTACGCTGATCGGTAACCATAACCAGGAGTAAACAGTAACGCGTGCCTTGGGTGTCAGAATGTCTGCCGTGCGTCTTCTCGACGAGCTTTCCCACGCTCCCCAGCAATCCGAATGGCTGGACACGATCCTCAAGGGCGACTGCGTCGCCGCGCTAGACCGGCTGCCCGAAAAATCGATCGACGTCATCTTCGCCGATCCGCCCTACAATCTGCAGCTCGACGGCGACCTGCACCGCCCTGATCAGTCGAAGGTCGACGCCGTTGACGACGATTGGGACCAGTTCGAGAGTTTCGAGGCCTATGATGCTTTCACGCGTGCCTGGCTGCTGGCGGCGCGCCGGGTGCTGAAGCCCAACGGCACCATCTGGGTCATCGGCTCCTATCACAACATCTTCCGTGTCGGCGCCAAGATGCAGGATCTCGGCTTCTGGATCCTAAACGACGTCGTCTGGCGCAAGACCAACCCAATGCCGAATTTCCGCGGCCGCCGCTTCCAGAACGCGCATGAGACGATGATCTGGGCCACGCGCGACCAGAAGGGCAAGGGTTACACCTTCAACTACGAAGCCATGAAGGCGTCCAACGACGATATCCAGATGCGCTCCGACTGGCTGTTTCCGATCTGCACCGGCGGCGAGCGGCTGAAGAACGACAATGGCGACAAGCTGCACCCGACGCAGAAGCCGGAAGCGCTGCTTGCCCGCATCATGATGGCCTCGACCAAACCGGGCGACATCGTGCTCGATCCGTTCTTCGGCTCCGGCACCACCGGCGCGGTGGCCAAGCGCCTCGGCCGCCATTTCGTCGGCATCGAGCGCGAGCAGGCCTACATCGACGCCGCCAACGAGCGCATCGACGCGGTGCGGCCGCTGGATGGTGCCGATCTCACCGTTCTCACGGGCAAGCGCGCCGAGCCGCGCGTTGCCTTCGTCAGCCTGATCGACACCGGCCTGATGATGCCGGGTGCGACGCTCTACGATGCCAAGAAGCGCTGGGCGGCCAAGGTGCGGGCCGACGGCACGGTGGCGATCGGCGACAGCGCCGGTTCGATCCACAAGGTCGGCGCCGAAGTGCAGGGGCTGGATGCCTGCAACGGCTGGACCTTCTGGCATTATGAGCGCAGCGGTGGCCTGACCCCGATCGACGAGCTTCGCCGCATCGCGCGGCTCGGCATGGAGCGGGCAGGGGCCTGAGCCCCTGCCAATTGCTTCGAATGCCTTTGATTCAAAGGCTCAACGGATCGCGCGAAGCGATTCAAATCAGGCCTTGATTCCGAGACGTTCAAGGTCTGCTTGAAGCGTCCTTGCGTCGGTGAACAGCACCGATTGCCAGCCTGCCGCCTTGGCGCCGTCGACATTCTTCTGGCTGTCATCGATGAACAGCGTCGCGGCCGGTTCGAGGCCGAATGCGGCGACGTGGTGATCGTAGATGGCTCGGTCGGGCTTGATCTGGCGAATATCGGCCGACACCGTCACGCCGCGCGGACGATTGAGGAAATCGAAGCGCTCGCGGGCCTCGGCCAGCGTGTCGCTGGCGAAATTGGTCAGCATGGTCACGTCGTGGCCGCTCTCGATCAGACCGACCATGATGGCGACGCTGTCCTCATAGGCATGCGGCACCATCTCGTGCCAGTGGCGGCGGAAACCGCGGATGTTTTCCGCGTGATCGGGATGGTCCGCGATCAGCAGCGCCTCGGCCTCTTCCCAGGTCCGGCCGCGATCCTGCTCGATGTTCCAATCATGCGTGCAGACATTGTCGAAAAACCACTTTCTCTCTTCGGCATCCGGAATGAGGCGGCTGAACGGAATGTTGGGATCGTAGTGGATCAGCACGCGGCCGATATCGAAAACGATGTGGCGTATTTCAGTCATGGGGCCTCTTTGCACTGTGTGGCGACGGCTTTTTCGTCGCGCCGGGTATCGCAGCCTCGATTGCCTTTTTCATGACAGTCGGCAGCGCCTCGCCGGAAATCTCGTGAGCGAGCGACCAGAAATGCCCGTCTGGCGCATCACCTTTGATGTGAGCGTGAAAGACTTCGAGTTCGAGAGCGAAATGCGTGAAGACATGCGCAATGCGGCCCGCATGCCGCCAGTCGGCGGGAAACGGCGCGGCCGCTTGCGTGGTTGCCCCATCGATCCGCGCGGTCCAGCCTGTCGTCGGCACCTCGGTCATGCCGCCGAGCAAGCCCTTCTCGGCCCGTTTGCGCAGAAGGATGGCGCCGTCGGCCCGTACGGCGACAAAGGCCGCGCCGTGCCGCTGCGGCTTGTCGGCCTTGGGCAGGCGCACCGGGAAGTGCTCGGGATCGCCTGAAACGACCGCGTCGCAGTCTTCGCGCAGCGGGCACAGCATGCAGCGTGGCCGGCGTGGCGTACAGATGGTGGCGCCGAGATCCATCATCGCCTGGGCGAAGTCGCCAGGCCTTATCCCGGGCACCATGCGCTCGACATGGGCGCGGATCTCGGGCTTGGCTTCGCTGAGCGGGGTTGTGATCGAAAACAGCCGGGAGATGACACGTTCGACATTGCCGTCGACAACCGCGGCGGGGCGGTCGAAGGCAATCGCCGTGATGGCCGCCGACGTATAGGCGCCGATGCCGGGCAATTCTCTCAAACCAGTCTCCGTGTCGGGAAACCGGCCGCCACGCGCAGCCACAAGATCGGCACAGGCCTTGAGATTGCGGGCGCGGGAGTAGTAGCCGAGCCCGGCCCAGGCCTTCATCACGTCCTCCGCTGGCGTCGCGGCCAGCGCCTCGACATCGGGCCATTTCTCGACGAAAATCCGGAAATAGGCCTTCACTGCTTCGACGGTGGTCTGCTGCAGCATGACCTCGGAGAGCCAGATGCGGTAGGGATCAGGCCGCACGCCGCGTGCATGCTCACGGGGCGTGATGCGCCACGGCAATTCACGGTGATGCACATCATACCAGCCGAGCAGGCGGGATGCGATATCGTCGCTGACACCGGATGCAGCTGTGCTGCTATCTCCAGATGCAGCTATGCTGCTATCTGCGGATGTGGCTTTGCCACTATCCCAGGATGCGGTCTTGCGGGTCTGGTCTGCTGGTGCCATTGATCTTGTATTGGCCTGGCCGGTATCTGCTGGGTCGTCGCTGGAGGACGTACATGGCAGGGAGAACGCCCTACGGCAATCCCGTCCCGGTCAGCGATCTCGCGACCAGGATCCTCGATCCGGTGCTGCGCAAGCGGGCCGGCATTTCGATCGGCCTCGTCCAGTCATGGGACGAGATCGCCGGCCCACGGCTGGCCAGCCACTCGCGCCCCGAAAAAATCCAGTGGCCGCGCCGTATGCATGAGGACGATCCGTTCGAGCCGGCCGTGCTGGTCATTGCCTGCGAAGGCATGGCGGCACTTCATCTGCAGCACGAGACGGGCGAGATCATCAACCGGGTCAACGCCTTCCTCGGCTTCACCGCCATCAACCGCATCAGGATCCTGCAGAAGCCGGTGACAGCCGACAAAGGAAAGCGCAGACCGGCCCTGAGACCGCTGACCGCGGCTGAGAAGACGAAATTGTCGGGGACTGTCGGCCTGGTCGATAATGAAGGACTGCGCGCCTCGCTGGAGAAACTTGGCGCGACCATTATTGGGGAGAGAAAATCATAGGCGTCTTGAAGAAAGTCATGGATTCGTCGTCTATATCTCGCATTCGTGATCGCCCTTGTCAGGTTTCGCGATTGGATTGGGGATCGAGATGCCTTAATTCGCGCCAACTCTCGCCTTTTCGTGTCTTTGCATTGCAAAATCCAACCCTTGTCAGGTGATTCGTATGAACCGTCCCCCGTTTGGCCAAAGCTTGTCTCGCAGAAACGTCCTGTCTTCGCTGGCCGCCATTCCGGCGGTGGCCCTGCTCGCGGCCTGCAGCGACTCTGGCGAGGAGGCGAAGGCTGCGAATGTGAAGCCCGCCGAGCCGGCCGCTCCCGCAAAGCCGGCCACGCCGGCCGCCGCCACCGCGCC
>NZ_RZRW01000396.1:0-5566 GCF_003998745.1 Mesorhizobium sp. M7A.F.Ca.US.014.04.1.1
CCTGCCGTGTCGGTGCTTTTGTTGGAGGCGGGGGATTGGGACCGCGATCCGATGATCCACATCCCGCTCGGCTGGGGCAAGATACTGACGGAGCGCCGCCACGACTGGATGTATTTCTGCGAGCCCGAGGCCAATGTCGGCGGCCGCAAGGTCGAATGCGCGCGCGGCAAGGTCATCGGCGGCTCTTCCTCCACCAACGCCATGGCTTATGTGCGCGGCAATCGCGGCGACTACGATCGCTGGGCGGCAAGCGGCCTGACGGACTGGTCGTTCGACAAGGTGCTGCCCTACTTCAAGAAGCAGGAGCGCTGGGAAGCGGGCGAAAGCCGGTACCGTGGCGGCAGCGGGCCGCTGAACACCCAGTTCTGCCGCTACAAGGACGAACTGATCGATGCCTTCGCCACAGCCAGCCGTGATGCCGGATACCCGCAGACCGATGACTATAACGGCGCCATACAGGAAGGCTTCGGCCGGCTGCAGATGACAATTGCCAACGGCCGCCGCTGCTCGACCGCAACCGCCTATCTGCGGCCCGCCATGCGGCGCGGCAATGTCAAGGTGCTGACCGGCGCGATGGCGACGAAGATCCTGCTCAGGGATGGCCGCGCAGCCGGCATTGCCTACACCAGAGGCGGGGCGAGCCATGAAGTTCTGGCGCGGCGCGAAGTTCTGCTTGCCGGCGGCGTCATCAACACGCCGCAGCTGATGATGCTGTCAGGCATAGGCGACAGCGGCGAGCTGGCGGCGCATGGCATCGAGACGAAGGTCGATCGTGCGCAAGTCGGCAAGAATCTGCAGGACCACGTTTCGGTTATCGTGATGTATCGGCGCAAACAGCCTGGACCGTTTCTCAAGATGATGCGGGCCGATCGTATCGGGCTGGATTTCGTCAGGACTTATCTCACCGGAAAGGGCTTTTCGGGAGATGTGCCTGGCGGCGTCGTGGCATTCCTGAAAAGCGACACAAGCCGGCCGTTGCCGGACGTACAGCTGCTTTTCACCGCCGCGCCGCTTGGGGCATGGCCTTACATGTCGCCGTTCAAGGCGCCGTTCGCCGACGGCTTTGCGACCCGTATCGTTGCGGTGCAGCCGGAGAGCCGCGGCAGCGTCAAGCTGGCGTCGAGCGATCCGGTTGCCGCGCCCCTGATCCATCAGAATTTCCTGTCCTCGCAGCGCGACTGGCAGTCGCTTCGCGCCGGCTTTCGTGTTGCACGCAACCTTGCCAGCCAGCCGTCCATGGCTCCGTTCGTCGGCGCGGAGTTCTTCCCCGGCCCGAAATGCGAGAGCGACGAAGAGATCGACGAGCACATCCGCAAGACCTCGATCACCGTGCATCATCCGGCCGGCACGTGCCGCATGGGCGTCGATGCGGCATCGGTGGTCGATCCGGAATTGCGGGTGCGCGGCATTGCCGGGCTTCGTGTCGTGGACGCCTCGGTCATGCCCGACCTCGTTTGCGGCAACATCAATGCGGCGGTCATCATGATCGCCGAAAAGGCCGCGGATCTGATCCGCAGCCGCGCTCAACAGAGCGTGGCTGCCTGATAAGGCGGCCGGAATACAACCAAAGTCTTTTGGTTGAGACTGAAAAACTGCGTTGGTTGGACTGTCATGCGCGCCAGCATGGCCGTGACGAAGCGGTTTCACGCCCTGATTGTGAGCTGAATTCCGTGCATTTCTAGGCTGTTTCTGCCTATTTCTGGGCATTTGCCACTCAAAAATGCACCTCAACCAAAAACTTATAAGATTCGCAATTTGGGTATTGTCGAGCAAAACCAATGCGAATACGGTTGAGTTGGTTAGAAGTATTTTCTTCGTGACGAGAGGTGTCCGATATGTCCCTGGCGCAACCAGCTAACGATGTGCTCACCAACAAGAAGGCGGCACTCAAGGGCCTCTACGACGCCCTCTACGCAAAGAACATGTTTCCGTTCTGGGCGACGTCGGAAGGCGTCGACCATGACGAGATCAAGCAGTTGATGGCGACGTCGAAAGCCGTTCCCTTCGTGTGGTCCTATTCGGACATCGAGCCCCTGCTCCAGCGCGCCGCCGAACTGGTGACCATGGACGACAGCGAGCGCCGTTCGCTGATCCTCGTCAATCCCGGTCTTGCACCCAAGCGTGCATCGGTCAGCACCATGTACACCGCCTACCGCTTGAACGATCCCGACGAGATCATGCCGCCGCACAAGCACTCGCCGAGCGCCATCCGCTTCGGCCTGACGGGCAAGGGCAATTTCACCGGCGTCGAGGGCGAAGACGTGGTCTTCGGCCCGGGCGACATGGTGCTGACGCCCAACGACGCCTGGCACAATCATGGCACCGTTGGCGGCGAGCAGGCGGTCAACCTGTCGGTGCTCGACCTGCCGCTGGTCGAAACGCTGCATGCCGTCCATTTCGATCACAAATACACGGAGATGGTCGACGGCAAGGAAGTCGAGAAGAAGGTGCAGACCGCCCGCTACCCCAGCGACTACTCACAGCGCATCTATGGCGAAGGCGGCCTGATGCCGCGTTTCGTCGACCACAAGCGCGGCGGCGGCCTGTCGTCGCCGATGTATGTCTATCGCTGGGAGAAGATGGAAGCGGTTCTCGACGCCCACAAGGATTGGGATGGCGACCCCCATGAAGGCATCGTCATCGACTATGTCGATCCGACGACCGGCGGACCCGTCTTCCACACCATCAATTTCTACGTGCAGATGCTGCGCCCCGGCGAGAAGACCTTGCCGCAGCGCGAGACCGCCAGCCTGCTCTTGGCGCCGTTCCGCGGCAACGGCCATTCGATCATCGACGGCAAACGCTATGACTGGAACCAGTTCGACACCATCGCCATACCCGGCGGTTCCTGGGTCGAGCATGTCAACGGCTCGTCGAGCGAGCCGGTGATCTTCTTCGGCGCCACCGATGCGCCGACGCAGAAGGCGCTGCTCCTCTACAAGCGCTGGGGCCGCAACCAGGCCGGCGATCTGCTCCGTCTCGTCTAGTTCCGGTCCTCCGGCAGGCAATGTCCACGCCGCCATTGGCGGCGTGGACATCGAAATGGAATTTCAGCAGCAAGGGCGTATGCATTTGGTTTCGGCGTTCAACACAAAGCAGATCGGCCATGTCGACTGCCCAGGCGGCGGTCAGGTCTGGGTCGACGGCAACATCCTTTATATCGGCCACATGCGGCCGCCGAGCGGCACGACGCTGGTCGACATTTCCGACCCGCGCAATCCGCGCAAAATTACGACGATCGATGTCCCGCCCGGTTGGCACTCGCACAAGGTGCGCGCCAAGGACGGACTGATGATCATCAACCACGAGCGCTTTGGCGACGCCGGCCCGGCTGATTTCGGCGGCGGACTGGCGCTCTACGACACCACCAAGCCGGCACAGCCGAAGCTCATCTCGAAATGGATAACCGGCGGCAAGGGCGTCCACCGCTACGACTTCGACGGCCGTTACGCCTACATATCGCCGACCGCCGACGGTTATGTCGGCAACATCGTGATGATCCTCGACCTGATCGATCCCGCGAAGCCGGTCGAGGTCGGACGCTGGTGGATACCGGGCCAGTGGACCGGGGGCGGCGAAGAGTATCCTTGGCACGACTATGTCACGCCGCGCTGTCACCATCCGCTGCGAATGGGCGACAGGCTCTATGTCAGCTACTGGCATCATGGCTTGTTCATCCTCGACATTTCGGACATCACCAAGCCGAAGCTGGTCTCGCACGTCAATTCGAGCCCGAGCTTTCCGCATCCCACGCACACCTGCCTGCCGATTCCACAGCCGCTCAAAGGCCGCAACATCATGGTGGTGGCGGACGAGGATGTCGCCAAGCTTCGGCCAT
The DNA here is from genome assembly GCF_003998745.1 of Mesorhizobium sp. M7A.F.Ca.US.014.04.1.1. Taxonomy (NCBI): domain Bacteria; kingdom Pseudomonadati; phylum Pseudomonadota; class Alphaproteobacteria; order Hyphomicrobiales; family Phyllobacteriaceae; genus Mesorhizobium; species Mesorhizobium sp. M7A.F.Ca.US.014.04.1.1. The sequence continues at coordinate 3,839 of NZ_RZRW01000396.1, forward strand.
CGCCGCCGGCCTTCACCTGGATTTACGACATCACTGATGAGACCAACCCGTTGCCGATCTCGACCTTCCAGGTGCCAGGCCTCGACACGGACGGTTCACCGCAGCCTCAGATGACCGGCTGCCATCAGCCTTCCGAGCGGTTCAATGGAACCGTCATTCCGTTTGCGTGGTTCGCGCAGGGGCTGCGCCTCGTCGACATCGCCGATCCGTTCGCGCCAAAGGAAGTCGGTCATTTCATGCCCGACGCGCCGGAGGGCGCGGAGCGTTCCTCGTCCAACGACGTGACCATCGACGACCGCGGCATCGTCTACCTGATCGATCGCATCCGCGGCGTCGACATCATCGAAACCAGCGTTCTCTAGGGGGATATGTTGAGCGACAGCACGCGAAAATCCGCCAGCCACTACGCCATCGGCAACAAGAACCCGAACCTGCCGTTTCATCCGGCGGTGCGTGCCGGCGATTTCATCTTCGTCTCGGGCCAGGTGCCGAAAGACGAGAATAACAACATGATCAGCGGCACGATCGAAGAAGAGACGCTGGCGACGCTGAAGACCATCGCGCGCGTCATCGCGCATGAAGGCGCGACGCTGTCGGATGTCGTGCGGATCACCACCTATCTCGAGGATACGCGCGATTTCGGCCGCTACAACAAGGCGTTCCTCGAAGGGATCGGCGACGCCGTTCTGGCGCGCACGACCGTCGAGGCAAAAGCGGTCATCAACACCAAGATCGAAATGGACGCCATCGTCTACAAGCCGCTGCCGGCGAGCAAGTAGGCCCTGGACACTAGCGAGGAGAAGACATGTACAAGCTGTTAGGCCGCCAGACATCAGGCAACGTCCAGAAGGTGCTCTTCATGCTCGAAGAGTTGGGAGCGTCCTACAAGCGCGAGGATTATGGCCGCCAGTTCGAGAACACGCAGACGGCGGAATACAAGGCGCTCAACCCGACCTCCAAGGTGCCGACGCTGGTCGACGGCGACACCGTGATCTGGGAGTCCAACACCATCCTGCGCTATCTCGCGGCATTCGGCGGCGAACAGTTGAATGGCGCCACGCCGGCGGAAAAGACCGAGGTCGAGCGCTGGATGGACTTCCTGCTGGCGGCAGTCAATCCGGGCTACCTGGCGGCCTTCAAGGGCGCCAAGCTCACGCCCGAGGAACAGACCGCCGAATACAAGGAACAAGTGAAGGACCTTGTCGCGCAGCTCAAGATCGTCGACGGCCACCTGGCCGGCAAGGACTTCCTGGCGCTCGGCAAGCTGACCCTTGCCGACATTGCCTGCGCGCCGATCCTGAAGCGCTGCGTCGACTTCAAGATCGACCGGCCGTCAATGCCCAATCTGGAGCGCTGGGTGGCCGCGATCGCCGCTCGGCCGGCCTTCAAGGCGGCAACCACTGCTGCTCCCGCAAAGGCCGCATGATGATCAAGCGCGCCGCTCTCATCGGACTGGGAACGATGGGTCCAGGCATCGCCGCGCGGCTTTCGCGCGGCGGGCTCGATGTGACGGCGTATGACGTTTCGCCAGGGGCAATCGAGCGCGCCCGCGGCATGCTCGATCTTGCCGGCGGCGTGCTCGACCGTCTCGACATCGAGGCGCCCGGGACTGGTGCCGGCAAAGTGCGTTTCGTCGAGACGATCGCCGAGGCCGTCGATGGCGCCGAACTGGTGATCGAGAACGTGCCCGAGAATATCGACATCAACGCGCAGACCTATCGTGACATC
>NZ_RZRW01000397.1:0-5562 GCF_003998745.1 Mesorhizobium sp. M7A.F.Ca.US.014.04.1.1
ATCCAGCGCCCGGATCGTGTAGACCCGCACGGCAAGAGCATCGTCGCCCGAAGGCCAGACAATCAGGCCGTCGGCGCCCATCGTCGGCCAGAGCGGCTGGCGGCCAGCCGGCGGCAGCAGCAGCCGCATGTGCAGGCCGCCATGGCTGAACCGGCCGAGATCCTTGCCGGCGAAGCGCAGACGCTGCATATGCGCCGAAATCCGCGTCGACGACATCACCGTGATCTCGCGGAAGAAGACCGGCGTGCCGGCGTCAACGCCGTCGCCTTGCCAATGAATGCCCCTGGTCGTGCCGAGATGTTCGGCGACATGGCCGGCAACCGTCATCTTCATGTAGGACAGGCAGGTTTCGTCGGACGCCGCGACGCGGATCAGTACGCTTTCATCATCGAGCGTGGCGCTCAACGAACCATAATAGAGGCGAAGCTCCCATTGGTCGGCGACGCCGGTGTCGATCTCGAATTCGCTGTGCTCGGCGCGCAGCCGGTCCATCACCGACCTGATCGCCGCGTCGCTGATCCGGGTTTGCGCGCTCAATTGGTCCATCATTCAAGTCCTATGCAACAGTTCGGGGCAAGCGCCGCAGCGCCCCCGCGGTCAGCGGCATGCCACAGCCGCTCAAGCGCTTCCACACAAACATGACTATCACTGTCATATTATGCGATGAACGCCTAGCGCGCCGCAAGGCGATCGGGAAGGAAATCGACGAACACGCGCACCTTCGGCGACAAATGGCGGTTGGAAGGCCACAGCATCCGGAACTGGCCACGGCCGTCGACATGACCGTCGAGAACGGTACGCAGCCTGTCTTCGTGCAGCGCCTCACGCACCAGGAAATCCGGCATGCAGGCGATGCCGAGGCCGGCGATCGTGGCGCCCTTCAATGCTTCCATGTTGTTGCAGGTCAGCATCGAGCGGATCTGCGGTTCAGCGCTTCCGGTTATGAACGGCCACTCCAGCAGCCTGCCGCTGTTGAGGAAGCGGAAGTTTATGCCGAAATGCCTGATGAGATCCGCCGGCTCGCCGGGTGTGCCATGGCGCTCGAGGTAGGAGGGCGCCGCGCACAGCAGCATGCGGAAGGGCGCAACGGGTCTCGACACGAGGCGCGAATCAGGCAGCTCGCCGCTGCGGATCGCGACATCGATGCCCTCGTCGATGACGTCGACGATCCGGTCGTTGAAATCGATGTCGAGTTCGATCTCGGGATAGCGGGCCATGAACTCCGACAACACCGGCAGCAACAGATGATAGGTGACGATCGGGGTGGATATGCGCAGCCGCCCACGCGGTGTTTCCCGTGTCCGCGACAGCATCGCCTCGGCATCGTCGATGTCGTCGAGGATGCGGCGCACCCGCTCGTTGAACAGCTTGCCCTCTTCCGTCAGGCCAATGCGCCGCGTGCTGCGCTGCAGGAGCCGCACGCCGAGTTCCTGCTCGAGCCGGGCGACACTTTTGCCGACAGCGGAAGCCGAGATGCCAAGCGCCCGTCCGGCAGCGACGAAATTGCCGAATTCGGCGGTGCGGGCAAAGGCCAGGAGCCCGTTGAGACGATCCATCGTGTCATTCCATTCGAGCGTTTCAGTCCGATATACCAGGAGATATAACACTATTCTTCCTGAAATGCCGACGACCTATCTTGTCATCACGACCGGCTCCGCAATCGCGCGGCCCACCGGCGAGTGCTGTTTCAGATAGGAAAATCCATGACTTCCAGGACCACAACCGGCTCTGCCGAGAGATGGCTCGTGCTCTTGTCCGTGTGCCTTGCCGCGATGACGATGCCATTGACCTTCACCGGTCCGGCCGTCGCTCTGTCGCGCATCGCGGCCGATCTCGGCGGCAGTCCCATCGAGCTCAACTGGGTGACCAACGCCTTCATGCTGACCTTCGGCGCCACCCTGATGGCGTCGGGCGCCCTGGCCGACAACCACGGCCGCAAGCGCCTCTTCCTCGTCGGCCTCTCCCTCTATATCCTGGCATCACTGGGCGCGATGCTGGCGCCGGACATCATCTGGTTCGACATCTTCCGGGCCGTGCAGGGGATCGGCAGTGCGGCCGCCTTCGCTGGCGGCGCCTCGGCACTCGCCCAGGAATTCGAAGGGCCATTGCGGCTGCGCGCCTTCAGCTTCCTCGGCACCAGTTTCGGCATCGGCCTCGCCTTCGGCCCGATCGCGTCGGGCCTGCTTATCTCCGCATTCGGCTGGCGGTCGATCTTTCTTCTGGTTGCGGCACTCGCGATTGCCGCCGCCATGCTCGGCCTGCGCACCATCAGGGAATCGCGCGACCCGGATGCGACGGGCCTCGACTGGGCGGGAGCCGGCACCTTCACGATCGCGCTGGCGTCGCTGACCTATGGCGTGCTCCAGGCGCCGCAGAGCGGCTGGGCTGATCCCCTCGTCGTCACGCTTCTGGCCGCTTCTATCATCTGTTTTGTCGCCTTCGTCGTTGTCGAGCGGCAAGCACAACGGCCGATGCTCGATCTCACGCTGTTTGCCTACCCCCGCTTCGTCGGCGTCCAGTTCCTGGCTGCGGCACCCGCTTACGCCTTCGTCGTCCTGCTCGTCCTGTTGCCGATCCGTTTCATCGGCATCGAAGGGATGAACGAGATCAAGGCCGGGCAATTGATGATCTGCCTCTCAGGTCCGCTGCTGATCCTGCCGATGCTCGCCGGCCAGCTGGCGCGCTGGATCGCACCGGCCACCATCTGCGGTGTCGGCCTGCTCGTCGCTGCCGCCGGGCTTGTCTGGCTGAGCCTGACACCACCGGTCGATAGTGCGCTGATGGCGCCGCTGATGCTGATCGGCGTCGGCATCGCTCTGCCCTGGGGATTGATGGACGGGCTTGCGGTCAGCGTCGTGCCAAGGGAGCGCGCCGGCATGGCGGTCGGCATCTTCAACACCACCCGCGTCGCCTGCGAGGGTGTGGCGCTGGCGATCGTCATGGCGACGCTTTCCGGCTTTGCCGCCGCGCAGCTCGCCGCATAAGGAATGGCATCTTCGACGGACGCAGCGGCGGCAGCCCAGTTGCTGGTGACCGGCAATCTCGGCGAAGCAGCACAACATTTGCCCCAAGCCGGAGCCATTGTTCTGGTCCAGGCCTACGAGACGGCGTTCGACAGGCTGCTGATCGTGTTGGCGGCGATCACCGTCGTCACCGCCCTTGTCGTCTTCCTTGGCCTGCGTCGCGTATCGGCTTCGGAGCGCGAAACCGCCCTGCCGGCATGCCAGGAAGGGTAGCCGTCAGCGGACGGGCCTCCCTATCAATCCAGCCTGTGCATCAGGTCGTCATCCAGCCAACGGCCGAAGAAATAGACCAGTTGCTTGTGCCACCACGGCCAGTCGTGGCTGACATCGCCGCCCCAGTAATCGACCCAGGCGGGAATGGATTTGTCGCGCAGGATCTGTTCCAACCTGCGCGTCTCGACCAGCATCCGCTCTTCCCAGGCGCCCTGCCCGCAGCAGAAGATCAGCCTGAGCGTCTTCAGCCGGGCCAGCAGTTTGGGATCGACGATGCCGGGCAGATAGTCGAGCGGCGAGTTGTAGAAGATATCGCCCTCGAGCGCCCTGCCGAAAAAATCGCGCGCCGAATAGACGCCCGACAGCGCGATGACGCCGCTGGCGAGTTCGGGAAAGCGGAAGACGAAGTTCGAGGAGTGATAGCCGCCCATCGAACAGCCCGAGAACAGCGGCTTCAGCTTGCGCCCGCCATTGGCCTGCTCGGCCGTGGACAGGAAGTCCGGCAGCGCTTCCTCGCGCACATAGCGGAAATAGGCCTCGTGGCGGGCAATGCGATGGGCCGCGTCGGCATGCTTGTCGAAGAAGGATTCCGAATCGACGCCGTCGACCGTGAACAGCTGGATGCGGCCGGTGTCGATGAATTCGGCCAGTGCGCCCACCCCGCCGGAATCCTCGAACTGGTAGAACCGGCCCTGCGAGGTCGGAAACACCACCACCGGCCGGCCGGCATGGCCGTAGCGCTTGTATTCCATGTCGCGGCCGAGTTGGCTCGAGAAATTCTTATGATAGGAAATGTCCATCGCCTCACGCCTTTTCCGCGTGGATGTACGCGACCGCTTCGCGCAGCGCTGCTTCGTCTTTCGAGCGCATCTGGTAGGCGTAATTTCCCATGGCGCGGCTGAAAACCTCTTCGATGGCCTGATGGTGGACGATCTTGTCGCGGTGCGCGGCTAGCACGTCCTCATGGCTGTGCAAATAGTGGAGGCGTCGCTTGCGGCTGGCATAGGCGGTGAAATATTTGCCCTCGTAAGGGCCGCCGGCGGCATCCCTGACCACCATGTCGGCCCACGCCGCATAGACATCGATGTCGAACGTATAGTTGATCGCATCGGTCATCCAGGCGCCGGGCGGGCGCATGTTGACCTCCAGCGCGATGACACGGTCGTCCTTGGTCTCGAACAGCTCGATGTGGAAGAAGCGTTCACGCACGTCGAATGCTTTCAGGATCTTTCGACCGGCCTCCTCGACCGCCGGGTTGATTCTGGGAAAGCAGGTATAGCTCATGTGGCGGTCCTTGTTGACCACCTCCATGACGCTCTGGTCGTAGCGGTGGCTGGCCGCCAGCACCACCTCGCCGTCGCGGTTGACCAGCCCGTCATAGGTCACCACCAGCCCCTCGATGAACTGCTCCATGACGAAGGTCACGTCCTCGGGCTTGTCCCGGAAGAACTGGTCGAGCTCCTTGGCGTTGGAGATCTTGAAGGTGTTCGATGCGCCGGAACCGCTGTCGGGCTTGACCACCACCGGATAGCCAACGCGCCGGATGAAGGTCATGGCCCCGGCGCGGTCGGAACATTTGCGCTGCGCGATGGTGTCGACGCCGCTCTTGCGGAAGAAGGCACGCATGCGGCTCTTGCGCTTCAGGTTCTTCACGAAATCGAGCTTGGTGCCGTAGATGTTGAAATCGGTGCGGATGTTGGCTTCCAGCTCCAGCCAGTGTTCGTTGAGCGATTCAAAGCGGTCGATGCGGCCCCACTTGTGGATGAAATGCCCCATTGCCCGGAACACCGGATCATAGTCCTCCATGTCGGCGACACGGTAGTACTCGCTGAGCGCCGCCTTCAGCTTGGCGTCGAGCGCGTCATAGGGCGCGTCGCCGATACCGAGCAGCCTGGCCCCGGCCTTCTTCAAACGGTCGCAGAAATCCGCGCCATTGGCGGGAAAATGCGGCGAGAAGAACACGAAATTCATGGACGACCCCTCCCGGCGACTGGACATCGCAACCCGTCGCCCAAGTCTGGCGCATTTGCCGCGCCTGGGGAAGAGCACGCGCGTCGGGGTGCCGCCCGTCTCAACCAGCCGACAGACAAATCGGACAACTCATCTGCTGCCTAATCCGGACGACTGCTTACGACACGGCCTGCCGAACTCAGCTGAACAAAGGCCTGGCGGCGGCAGTCAGTTCGGCGGTGTTGGCAGCCTTTGTGCCGAAAGTTTTTAATGATAGGAATTTTTTCTTGACTCCCTGCCCTCAGCTAAGGTACATTTTCATCCATGGTGCTGATTTGCGCCAGTGACCCGCCGCACAGGCGGGTTTTTTCTTTTT
>NZ_RZRW01000398.1:0-5557 GCF_003998745.1 Mesorhizobium sp. M7A.F.Ca.US.014.04.1.1
AGGTAGCGACACGGGCGGCGCGGCGCCGGTTCGAGGAAAGTGCATGAAAACCGACATCAAGGTCGCGGTGGACAGGTGGGCTGCCGATCCGCGCATCACCGACTACGATTTCTGGCGCTCGCTCAAGAACGTCAACAATGAGATCTTCCACATCGCCAACAACAACGAGCCGATCCCGTTCGACATGATCCGCTGGCGCGCCATCCTGAAACAGGCGCGCATGAAGCGCGGCCACGCATAAGGTCCTCGAACGGAACAATCCCCGCAGGTCAAGCCTGGCGCCTCAACGCCGCCAGGGCCGAACGCGCCACCACCGGCGAGGACTGGATGATCGCCGTGTTGGTCATCGCGTAGGGAATGATGCGGTCGATCACCCGCTCGAGGTCGACCACCGACCCGACATGCGCCAGCGCGATGAAACAATCCTCTCCGGTTACGCGGTCGCATTGCACGATCTCCGGCAGTTCGCGGATGATCTCGGCCACGACGGCCAACTGCCCCGGCACTGGCCGGATGCGCAGCCATGCCGACAGCGGCAGGCCGAGTGCCGTCGGGTTGATCCTAACCGAATAGGCCTCGATGACGCCGCTTTCCTGCAGCCGCTTGATGCGCTCGGCCACACTCGGTGCCGACAGGCCCACCGAGCGTGCCAGCTCCGCCGTGCTGGTGCGCGCGTCCTTTTCCAGCAGGCGCAGGATCTTCATGTCGGCGGCATCGAGATCGGCGCTTTCAGTTCGAAGGCGCTTCATGGAAAACTCCTTTATTCCGGGAGAAAGATAGCCGAAAGAGCTAATCATCATCTATATAAATAGGCAAATCTGCCTGCGATACTGATCCGGTGGATGATCAAACGCAAGCTCTCGCGGCGACCCCTGCCCCGGGCAACTTCACCCTGGGCAAGCTGACGGAAAAACTGCCGCCGCATGTCTGGTTCGGCGTCAGCGCCGTCTTCCACTATCTCGGGCCGGCCTTCGCCGTGCTGCTTTTCCCGCATGTCGGCGTGCTCGGCATGGCGTGGCTGCGCATCGCCACGGCAGCACTCATCTTCGCACCCCTGACCCGTCCATGGCGAAGCTTCGCACGCGCCGATCGCACGACGCGGCTGCTGTTGCTGGCCTTCGGCGCCTGTCTGGCGGTGATGAACTGTTCGTTCTACCTGGCGCTCGACCGACTGCCGATCTCGCTGGTGGCGGCGATCGAATTCGTCGGCATCATCGGCGTCGCGGCGATCGGCCTCAGGAGCACGCGCAATCTCGCCGCCCTTGCCATCGCCGTCGCCGGCACCTTGCTGCTCATCGATGTCAGATGGTCCGACGATCCCATCGGGCTGTTCTGGGCCATCCTCAACGGGGCGCTGTTTGTCGGTTACATCGTACTCGGCCATCGCGTCGCCGCTTCAGGCGCCGGCAGCGGCATCGCCGGCCTGGGTGCTGCCATGGCGATCGCCTTCATCGTCGTGCTGCCGATCGGCTTCACCGATGCGCTGCCGGCCTTTTTCTCACTGCCGCTGCTGCTCGCCGCCATCGGCGTCGGCATCTGCTCGTCGGTCATTCCTTACATCTGCGACCAGCTCGCCATGTCGCGGCTGCCACGCGCGAGCTTCGCGCTGATGCTGTCGCTGCTGCCGGTCACCGCGACGCTGATCGGCGTCGTCGTGCTGCGCCAGATTCCGAGTTTTATCGATTGCCTCGGCATTGCGCTGGTGGTCGCCGGCGTCGCCTTCCACAAGCCGGCATCGGCCGGCTAACTCCGGAGGCCTGATTCTCGGTACGAACTGCGACAGGAAGGCTCAAGATTGAACCAAATCGGCGTCTGATCCGTTGTCACCCGCGAAAATGGCTTGGAGTGACAGAATGGAATGGAAACGGACCAGGGAGCCTGCCGACGCATGGCACATGACGGACGATCTGCATGTCGAGCACGGCAAGGGCGATCCGTTCGCGGCGGCTATCCGCGCCACCCGCATGTCGATGATCATTACCGATCCCCGACAGCAGGACAATCCTATCGTGTTCGCCAATGACGCTTTCCTGCGACTGACCGGATATGAGCGTCATGAGGTTCTGGGCAGGAACTGCCGCTTCCTGCAGGGACCGAAGACCGACAAGGCCGCTGTCGAACAGATACGCGCGGCGATCGAGGATGAAACCGATGTCAGCGTCGATATCCTGAACTACCGCAGGGACGGCTCGACCTTCTGGAACGCGCTCTACATCAGCCCCGTTTCGAACGACAAAGGCGATTTGCAGTTCTTTTTCGCATCGCAGCTCGACGTCTCGGATCGCAAACAATCGGAGAGTCGCATCAACGCGGACAAGGACCGCTTCGAAAAGGCGGTGAAGGAACGCACCGCGGAACTGGAAGCCGCCCTCGAGGCGCAGACCACCTTGCTGCATGAGGTGGATCACCGGGTGAAAAACAACCTGCAGATGATCTCTTCCCTCATCATTATGCAGCGGCGGACCATACGGGACGAAGCGATCAGGCGTTCGTTGACCACCATGCTGGAGCGCATCGAAGCCCTGAGCACCGTGCATCGGCGGCTTTATCAGTCGAAGGACGTCAGCAAGTTCGATGTGGCGGATTTCGCCAAGGATCTGGTGACAGACCTGCTGACGGCGTCGGGGCGCTCTGAGATCAGTCCGGCTCTCGACCTGGAACCGATCGTCATTTCCGCGGAAAAGGCAACGCCCGTCGCTCTGATGGTCAACGAACTCGTCACCAATGCTCTCAAGCATGCCTTCAAGTCCAAGCCCGACGGAATGTCGGCCGGCCGCCTGGGCATCAAAATGAGCCAGCCCGACGGCCACTTGAATATCGAGGTGTCGGACGACGGCGTCGGCATGGCCGACGCCAACGGCGATGCCTCGTTCGGCATGCGGCTGATCAAATCGCTCGCCCGCCAGTTGCATGCCGAGATCGAATGGCGCGACACCGGCCCCGGCACGAAGGTCGTTATCTCGATCCCGAACGAACCTCAGGAAAAAGGGAATGTGTCATGATTGAGCCGCTCAAGGTCCTGATCATCGAGGACGAAGCGCTGCTGGCAATGGAGCTGGAGAGCCTTGTCGAGGACGCCGGCCACAGCGTCGTCGGCTGGGCGACCTCTTCGGCGGAAGCCATGGCCATGGCGGATGCGACCGAAGCCGATATCGCCTTCGTCGACATCCATCTGAGTGACGGGCCGTCCGGCATCGACGTGGCCAAGTACATAGGCGAAAGGAAGAGTTCGACGGTGGTGTTCATGACCGCCAATCCGAAGCGCATCCCCGATCATTTCGCCGGCGCGATCGGCGTCATAGCCAAGCCTTACACGATGAACGGGCTGACGTCGGCGTTGCGGTACCTGCAGGAAGGCATGCGCCGCCCGCCCCCCGTTTCGGCGCGGCCGGCCGGCTTCACCCTGTCGCCGGCCTTCGAAACCGCCTGGGCGCCGGCGGCATGACAGCTGAAGTCATTTCAGTTTTTCCCGAAGGAAGGCGATCGTTCTGCCCCAGGCGAGGTCAGCCGCCTTCTTGTCGTAGCGCGCCGCCGACGTATCGTTGTTGAAGGCGTGGTTGGCGCCTTCATAAACATAGACCGTGTAGTCGACATGCGCCGCGTCGAGTTCCTTCTTGAAGGCGTCGATGCCGGCATTGATGCGCTCGTCGAGTCCGCCATAGTGCAGCAGCAAGGCCGCCTTGATCTTGGATACATCGGCGGCCTTCGGCTGCATGCCGTAATAGGCAACGCCGGCACTGAGATCGGGCGCGTTGACGGCCAGCATGTTGACCGTGCCACCGCCCCAGCAGAAGCCGATAGCGCCGACCTTGCCGTTGCCGTCTTTGTCGCTCTTGAGGAAAGCGACGGTCGCAACACCGTCAGCGATGGTCTGCGCCGGATCGAGCTTGCCGAACATGTCGCGCGCCCTGTCTTCGTCGGTCGGCGTGCCGCCGAGCGGCGACAGAAAATCCGGCGCCAGCGCCACGAAGCCTTCCAGCGCCACGCGCCGCGCCACATCGCGGATATGCGGGTTGAGCCCCCTGTTCTCATGCACGACGATGACGGTACCGAGCTTGCCCGTCTGGTTCGCCGGCTTGACCAGATAGCCCTTCATCTCGCCGCTGCCGCCGCGGTAGCTGATGTCCTCGCCCTTCACGCGCGGATCGTTGTCGGCGACGATTCCTGCTTGCGCCGAATTTGCCGCCAGAAGAGGCGCGATCGCCGCCGCCGCCGCACCTGATCCGGCAAGCCGGGTCAACTGCTCCATGAACCGGCGGCGATCGAGCGTCAGATGCGTGTACTCGTCATAGGCGTCGATCATCGCCTGGGTGATGGTGGGCTTGGCGTCGGGTCTCGTCATGGATGGGCTCCTCTGCTTCGGGCTTCAATTCCCAGCTACATAGGGACCAAGCCGGCATCATCCAGTCGAGCACTCATCGCTGCCGTCGATTGCCTCAGGCGTATGCCGCCGGCCGCGTCCGGGCAGCAAAGCCGGTGCCCATGCGCGGCCGTGTCATCACTTTTTAGTCATTGGCGATAAATCCTGCTGGCGCTGCCACAATCGTGAAGGAAGGTGGCTATCGACGGTATCTTGACCGCGTGCCTCAGACCCAGAAGGAAGCGAGACCATGACCATGCCTTCCCCGATCCTCGCCAGCGCGGTCGTCCTTGCGGGGGCCGCCGCTTTGGCCCTACGCTCGATGGTTGTGAATGCAGGCAGACTATCGTTGATCAGGGTCCGCACTGAGCGGAACCGCAACACGAAAACCCAGGGTTGAGGTGACGCCATGAACGTCCAGGACATCGTCAACACCGTTTCGCAGAAGGCGGGCCTCGACCAGGCGACGACGGAGAAAGTCGTCGGCACCATTTTCTCGGTGCTCGAACACGAGGCGGAAGGCACCAGCGCCTCGGCGTTCTTCGCCAAAATCCCCGGCGCCGACGACCTCGCCCATCAATATGACGTCATGGCCGCCGCTCCGGCCGGCGGTGGCGGTTTTCTGTCGTCGTTGCAGGGCGCGCTTGGCGGCGTTCTCGGCGAGAAGGCCGGCGCGCTGATCAACGGCATCGCCGCGCTCAAGGCATCCGGGCTCGACATGGCGCAGATCCAGAAGGCCGGCGCGACGCTGATCCAGCAGGCCGAAGCCGCCGCCGGCCCCGACCTGACCAACAAGGTGCTCGGCTCGGTGCCCAGCCTGAAGGGTCATTTGGGGATTGGCTGATCGACAACGGGCCGATCGGAAGATTCCCGCCCCTCATCGCCCAGTCGGGCACTTTTCCCCGTCACTATGCGGGGAAAGGACACCGGCACAGATGAGGGGCGGCGCGACCTCTGAAAGATCGCGTCACCCTGTCGCCCCTACTTCGGCAGCGCGTAGGCCATCACATAGTCACCCGGCTTGGTGCCGACCGAACCGTGGCCGCCGGCGACGATGACCACGAACTGGCGGCCGTCGGCGACCGTATAGGTCATCGGCGTCGATTGCCCGCCGGCCGGCAGCCGCGCCTGCCACAGCTGCTTGCCCGATGTCAGGTCGTAGGCGCGCAGATAGTCGTCGACTGCGGCCCCCAGGAA
>NZ_RZRW01000399.1:0-5552 GCF_003998745.1 Mesorhizobium sp. M7A.F.Ca.US.014.04.1.1
AGCCCGCCGGTGGAAAATCAGCTCCAGGCGTGCAGCGGCGGATTTTCGCCGTTGAGGAAATATTTGCCGAGGATCGAGTATTTCCAGCGCACCGGATCGTGCAGCGTGTGCGTGCGCGCGTTGCGCCAATGCCGGTCGAGATTGTGCTCGGCCAGGGTTGAGCGGGTCCCTGCCAGTTCGAACAGCTTGTTGGTGGCGGCGATGGCGATCTCTGTCGACAGGATTTTTGCCTCGGCAGTGACGATCTGGGCGTGCGCCACCGTCTCGGCTGTCGGCTCGGCCACTGCCCGGTCGATTGCATGACCGGCCTTTTCGAGCAGCGCCTGCGCCGCGTGCAGGCGCAGCGTCAGGTCGCCGATGGCCTGAATGGTGTAGGGATCGTCCCAGGCGTTGTCGACGCCGCTGTCGATCCAGGCGCGGCTTTTGGTCCTGACGAAATCGACCGTCTCGTCGATCGCCGCCTGGGCGATGCCGGTGTCCACGGCCACCTGGATGATCTGGAAGATGGCGCCGTCGGCGGTCGGTTTGTCGTAGCCCTTGTAGCCGGGTACCAGATGCGTCTTCGGCACCTTGACGTTGTCGATGATGACGGTGCCGGACAGGGTCGTGCGCTGGCCGAAGCTCGACCAGTCGTCGATGACGGTCAGGCCGGGTGCGCCGCGGTCGGCGATCGCATACCAGGCGCGGCCCTCGTCATCGAGCGCCACGATCGGCACCAGATGGGCGAGCAGCGCGCCGGACGAATAGAATTTCCGGCCGTTGACGACCACATGATCGCCGGCATCGGTGAAGCGGGTCTCAAAATCGGCGGCGCGCTTGGAGCCGAACTCGGAAAAGGCGTTGCCGAACCGGGTGCCCTTCAGCGCTTCGGCGAACAGCAGCTTCTGCTGGTCCGCGTCGGAGACGGTGCGGATGGCAGCGACGACGCCGAGATGGTTCTGCGCAACCTGGCCGATCGAGGAATCCGCCGCCGAGATGATCTCGATCACCTTCGCCAGCGTCGCATAGGACACCTCCGGCCCACCGAATGCCTTGGGTACATTGATCGACCACAGGCCGCTTTGCGAAAAGGCATCGAGTTCGGCGACCGGCCAGATCCGTTCACGGTCGCGCCGGGAGGAGTCCTTGACGAATTCGGCGGCGAGCGCATGGGCAACCGCAATCGCCTCGGCGTCGTCCTTGATGATGTGCGCCGGGGCGATCGGCCTTGCGACTGGCGGCACGGCGGCGGAAGCCTTGTCGGTCTTGACGGTCGAAACGGTCATTTCACTGCTCCTTGGGATTTCGATTCAGGCAACGGCGTGGAGATGGGCGGGCTTGGTGGCGGGTGACGCCTGTTGCCCGGGGTTCGATTGACCGAGATAGAAGGCCCTGATGTCCTCGCGCTGGCGAAGCTCGGGGGCCGCGCCGGCGAGAACGGAAACGCCGTTCTCCAGCACCGTGGCATGGTCGGCATATCGCAGCGCCACTGCGGAGTTCTGCTCGGCGACCAGGATGGATAGGCCAGTCTCGCGGTTGAGTTTTTTCAAGCTCTGGAAGATGTCCTGGACGATGATTGGCGCGAGCCCCATCGACGGTTCGTCCAGGACGAGCAGCCGCGGCCGCGACATCAGCGCCCTGCCGATGGCGGTCATCTGCTGTTCGCCGCCGGAGGTCAGGCCGGACAATGTCCGGCGTTTTTCCCGAAGCCTCGGGAAATAGCCGTAGATCCGTTCGAGATCCCCGTTGATCTCGGCGCGGCTGCCGCTGCGGCCGATGCCGCCGGCGATCAGATTCTCCTCGACGGTGAGGCTTTTGAAGCAGTGGCGGCCTTCCAGCACCTGAACCAGCCCGGCGCGCACCAGATCACCCGGTTTGCGGCGCGAGACATCCGAGCCGTCATAGCGGATGGTGCCGGCATTGACCTGGCCGCGTTCGGCCGGCAGCAGGTTGGAGACGGCCTTCAGCGTCGTGGTCTTGCCAGCGCCATTGGCACCGAGCAATGCCAGTATCTGGCCGCGCCTGAGCTCGAAACTGACGCCATGCAGCGCCGTGATGGCGTGGTTGTAGGTGGCATGGACCGTGTCCACAGCAAGAATGACGTCATCGTTCGGCATAGGCTGTTCTTTCGCGGTTCGAAAACCGAACAGGTCGGGCGCCACGGAAACTTGGTCCGCGACGCCCGGCACTGACTGATCAGTTGGTGGTCACAGCATTGGCATCGTCGGCGGTGCGCAGCTTGATGCCCTTCTCGGCGGCGTAGGCCTCGGCGGACTTCTCGATGATTGGCCGCAGCAGCGCCCAGTCCGGCGCGATCCAGTCGGAGACGACGTTCCACTTCTTGCCGTCCCACTGCTGGAAGGTCACGTAGCCTTCGCCTTCATGGTTGTCCCAGCTGACATTGATCGAGTGGAACAGGTCCTTGGCGCCGAGCGCCTCGACCTTGGCCGGATCAAGCTTGAGATGCTCGAAGCCCCAGCGGACCTCGTCGCCGGTCAGCGTGCGGTGGCCGAACTTCTCCTGCGCGATCCGGATCGCCTCGACATTGAGGATGCCGTTGACGATGCCGAGATTGTGGTAGACCGAGCCGATGCGCGCCTTGTCTTCAAGGTTACCCTTGCCGGCGCCGTAGACCGTCTTCACGATCTCCTGAACCACCGGGTAGGAGTTGCCGGAAGCCTGCGTGGTGATGGCGGTGTAACCCTTGGCGGCGTCGCCGGCAGGGATGACATCCTCTTCAGAATTCGACCAGACATTGCCGACGATGTGATCGACGGGATAGCCGACCTTGACCGCCGTCTTCAGCGCCACCGGGTTCATCACACCCCAGCCGCGCAGGACGACGAAATCCGGCTTGGCGCGGCGGATGGTCAGCCACTGCGACTGCTGCTCGTTGCCGGGATGCGGCACCTCGATCTGCTGCACGGTGAAGCCGTATTTCTGCGCCAGCAGCTCATAGATCGGGATGGTCTCCTTGCCGTAGGGCGAGCCGTGATAGAGCACGACGATCTTCTTTCCCTTCAGCTTGTCGATGCCGCCTTCCTTGGAGGCGATGTAGTTCACGATGCCTGATGTCTCGCTGTAGGGATTGAGCAGCAGCGGGAAGACGTAGGGGAAGACACGCCCGTCGGTGGAATCGGTGCGGCCGTGGTTGACGGTGATCAGCGGCACCTTGTCGGCGGTGATGCGGTCAATCATGGCATAGGCGATGCCGACCGAGAGCGGGTTCCAGGCGGCGGCGCCGGCATGGCTCTTCTGCCGCTCGTAGCATTCGACGCCGCGCTCGACCTCGTACTGGGTCTCGCATTCGTCCCAGGTCAGCTTGACGCCGTTGACGCCGCCGTCGCGGATGTTGATGAGGTTGAGATAGTCGATGAAGCCGCCGAAGAAGCCGGTGCCGCCGGCCGCGTAAGGCCCGACGCGATAGCTCTGCAGCGGAAAATATTGTTCGTCGGCGTGCGCGGCGGGCAAGGCCACCGACACGATCATCGCCGCGGACAACGCCGCCGCCTTGATTGTGCTGAGGAAAGTCATGGTCGAGGTACTCCCGGTATGGGCCGTCTTGTTCGGCCCCTTGTTCATTTTCCGATGGGATTCATTTTCAATGCATCAGCTCAAGTCGACTGCCAGGCGAACAGGAGCCGTCTTCGGACCCTGTCCCACAGCGCCACCAGCCCGTCGGGCTCAAGGATCAGAAACAGGATGATGAGCGCGCCCAGAACGATGCGCTGGCTCATGTCGAGCACGCCCGAATCGAAGAGATCGCCGAGCAGGAAGCCGCCGAGGCGCGACAGAGCGAGCGGGAAAACCACGATGAGGGCGGCGCCGAAAAACGCGCCGCGGATCGAAGCCAGCCCGCCGATGATGATGATGAACAGGATTTGGAACGACCGATCGAGATCGAAGCCGTCCGGCTCGACGGTCCTCAGATAGGCGAAGGCCCAGATGACGCCTGCGACGCCGATGATGAAGGACGAGATGGCGAAGGCCAGCAGCTTGGTCTTCAGCACCGGGATGCCGATGATGCGGGCGGCGGTTTCATTGTCGCGGATGGCGATGAAGTTGCGACCGGTCTGCGACGAGACCAGCCTATAGGCAAGGAAGGTCAGGACGGTGACGATTGTCAGCGCGAAGAGATAGCGACCGATGGCGCCGTCGAGCGCGAAACCTGAGATCGACAGTCTCGGCGCGTCGATGACGCCTGACGCCGAGTTGTTGGAGAACCAGCTGAACTTGGTCAGCGCCCATTGCACGAAGAACTGCGCGGCGAGCGTCGATACTGCGAGATAAAAACCCCTCAGCCGCAGGCTGGGCAGGCCAAAGACGATGCCGATCGCGGCGGCGACGATGCCGGCCAGGAAGATGCTGCCGATCGGCGGCAGGCCCTCGACGCGCAGGTTGAAATTATAGGCGGCGAAGGCGCCCGCCGCCATGAAGGCGGCACTGCCCAGCGAGACCTGGCCGGCATAGCCGGTGAGAATGTTCAAGCCCACGCCGGCGAGGCTGAGCGCCAGGAACGGCAGCAGGATGGCCTCGAACAGATAACTTGAGCCGATCAGCGGCACGACACCATAGGCGAAGGCGAGCAGCAGGACCGGTACGACCCATTTCGGCAGCACCGGCGCGGCGACGAAATCGCTTGTTATCGCGGTCATCGTTCAGATCCTCTCAACGAGCTTCTGGCCGAACAGGCCGGAAGGGCGGATCAGCAGGAAGACGAGCGCGACGACATAGGCAAACCAGCTCTCGATGCCGCCGCCGAAATAATCGCCGATATAGACCTCGGCGAGCTTCTCACTGGCGCCGATCAGAAGCCCGCCGACGATGGCGCCGAGGATGGAATCGAAGCCGCCGAGCACCAGCACCGGCAGCGCCTTCAGCACCACCAGCGACAGCGAGAACTGCACGCCGAGGCGTGCGCCCCAGAGCAGTCCCGCCACCAGGGCGACAAGGCCGGCGGCAGCCCACACGGTGGCCCAGATCAAGGGCAGCCTGAGGCCGACCGCGAGGGCCGCGAACTGGTCGTCGGCAACGGCGCGGAAGGAGAGGCCGATGCGGGTGTAGCGGAAGAACAGCGACAGCAGGAGGACCATGCCGGCGGCAACCACCGCGGCAAAAATGTCGAACTGGCTGATCAGCACGCCGCCGATTTCCAGCGGCACGTCCTCGATGCCGAGATCGAGGCCATGGACCTGCGTGCCCCAGATCAGCTGGGCGGCGCCCTCGATGATGTAGGACAGGCCGAGCGTCGCCATGAACAGTGTGATCGGCGGCTTGTTGGTCAGTGGCCGCAGCACCGTGCGCTCGATGGCGACACCCATCGCCACCATGATGGCGAAGGTGACCGCCAGCGCCAGCGCGAACGGAATACCGCGCTCGACGAGGCTGACGAAGGTGAGTGCCGCAAACAGCAGCATCGCGCCTTGCGCGAAATTGAGCACGCCCGAGGTCTTGTAGATGAGCACGAAGCCGATCGCGACAAGCGAATACATGACGCCTGAGAGCAGGCCGCCGACGAGCACTTCGATGAAGAATTGGTAGTCGAAATCGGCGATCATATGCCTGCCCCGTCC
>NZ_RZRW01000400.1:0-5547 GCF_003998745.1 Mesorhizobium sp. M7A.F.Ca.US.014.04.1.1
AGATCGCGCTGGTCTCGCGGGATCTCGGCCTCGGCAACGACGCATCTGGCACGCGCTACCGCCTCTTTCGGGCCGAAGCCGCGCGCGGCACGCCGCAGCAGCGCCTTGGCGCGATCGAGATCACCGAGCTGCGCCATGGCAATGCCGCGCAGCGCCAGCGCCGGCGGGTCTTCGCGCAAGGCGACGCGATCCAGCGCGCCGAGCGGGTCGCCTCCGGCCAGTGCCAGCGCAGCCGCGGTGATCAGCGAATCCATTCAAATCCCGTCACACTTGTAACTCCCACCCTTGTGCGTCGCCGCCCTAACTTAAATCCGTACCGTCAACCGGCAAGCCGCATCGGCAACTATCGGCAACGCGCGGCACGCCAAGGGAGAACCGACAATGCCAACCGACACTCCTCTCCACCCGGCCGAAGGCACCGTGAGGATGCGCCACCCCTGCTGCGACGGGCCGGCTCCTGCAAATCCCGTCACACTTGTAACTCCCACCCTCCCGCTTCACCGCCCTATTCTGGCTGACAGCAAGCGACAACAGACTGGCAAAGGAGACGACCAATGACCAAGCACATCGCAATGAAGACCCCGCCGATCGTTTCGAGGCAGGACTGGGAAGCCGCCCGCGAACAGATGCTGGTGAAGGAAAAGGCAACACTGCGCGCCAAGGACGCATTGGCCGCCGAGCGCCGGCGCATGCCGTGGATGGAAGTCGACAAGGCCTATGTGTTCGAGGGACCGAACGGCAGAGCGAGCCTGCTCGATCTGTTCGAAGGCCGCCGCCAGCTGATCGTCTATCGCGCCTTCTTCGAGCCCGGCGTGCATGGCTGGCCCGATCACGCCTGCCGCGGCTGTTCGCTGGGCGCCGACCAGGTCGGCCACCTCGCCCATCTCAACGCCCGCAACACCACGCTTGCCTACGCTTCGCGTGCCCCGCAGGCCGACATTGCGCGGCTGAAGCAGCGGATGGGCTGGCAGATGCCCTGGTACACAATCACTGACAGTTTCGACAAGGACTTCGGTGTCGACGAATGGCACGGCCACAACGTCTTCATCCGTGACGGCGATCGCATCTTCCGCACCTACTTGATTAACAGCCGCGGCGACGAAGCGATGGGCACCGTCTGGAGCTATCTCGACGCGACGCCGCTCGGCCGCCAGGAAATCTGGGAGGATTCGCCCGAAGGCTATCCGCAGACTCCACTCTACTCCTGGTGGAACTGGCACGACAATTACGACGCCGGGGCCGACAAGAAATGGGAAGAAGTGTCTGCTGCCGGCGAGGCCGCATTCCGCGACAAGGGCGAGCAGTAACGGTTGTCCAGTCTGGGTTCCTCTCCCCACTCCGTGGAGAGAGGAACCTGTCGTGGCTGGCATGATCATCAAGGATCAAGGCGATGAGCGATATCCACACAGGTGCCGGCAGCACGATCCCAGAAGCCGCCACCCTCGGGCTGGCCGACTGGCTTTGCCTTGCCGCGGCACCGACCTTCGCCGTGATGGCGCTGCTCACCTGCATCTTCAGCGGCGATGCGGCCATGCAGTGCATGGGCACCGACGCCTCGCCCCTCACGGGCATGGCTGCGATGTATCTGCTGATGAGCGCCTTTCATCTGGCGCCCTGGCTGCGGGTGATCTCCGGCCGGCAGGCCCGCTAGGCCCTTCCAATTCTAGACACCCCACACATCGGAGAAGACAATGAGACTGGTCAGGCTGAGAGCGCCGGGCGGCTTGGGCAATCTCGACCTGGTCGAGGAAGATCCGCCCCAACCAGGGCCGGGCGAGGTGCTGGTCAGGATCCGGGCCTGCGCGTTGAACATGCGCGACGACTTTGCCGTGCAAGGCAAGATGCCTCTCGCCGACGGCCGCGTTCCGCTCTCCGACGGCGCCGGCGAAGTGATTGCCCTCGGCGACGGTGTCGATGCACTCAGGCCCGGAGACAGCGTCGTCAGCGTCTTCTATCCCTGGTGGCTGCGCGGTGACATGACGCCCTGCACCCGGCGCGATATTCCGGGAGACAGTTTCGACGGCTTCGCCAGCGAGTATGTCTGCATGCCGGCGCATGCTTTCACCAGGGCACCGGCAGGCTATACGCATGTCGAGGCGGCGTCGCTCACCTGCACGGGCGTTACTGCCTGGCGCGGCCTGATTGTGTGCGGCAAGGTGAAGCCGGGCGACGCAGTGCTGGTCCTCGGTTCGGGCAGCGTATCGCTGTTCGCGCTGCAATTCGCCAAGGCCGCCGGCGCCCGGGTCATCGCCACCTCATCCGACGAGCAGAAGCTGGAAAGGCTCAAGCGCCTCGGAGCCGACGCCGTCATCAACTACAAGTCCGTCCCGGACTGGGGCCGCAAGGCCAAGGATCTGACGGGCGGGCGCGGCGTCGATCACGTGATCGAGGTCGGCGGACCCGCCACGCTGGCGCAGTCGATTATCGCCTGCCGCACGGGCGGTCACATCGCGCTGGTCGGCGTCCTGACCGGCTTTGCGGCGGAAGTGTCTATCCCAGCCCTGTTTTCCAACCAGATCCGCATCAGCGGCATTTCCATCGGCAGCCGGGCCGACCAGGAGGATATGATCCGCGCGATAGAGTCCAACAGGCTGAAGCCCGTCATAGACCGCCACTTTCCGCTGCAGGACATCGCCACCGCCTTCGCTCATTACGAATCCCGAAAGCATTTCGGCAAGGTCTGCCTTGACGTTTGAGCGTTCTCCGCCAGCAGCACGATGAAGGGGACCGCCGGGGCCGCGCCTCGTCGTGATCCTGCCTAGGTCGCGATGTCGTTGACCGGCAGCAGGGGCTTGGGAAGGTCGCTCTCGCCGAGCCCGCTACGCAACTCGATCTCGATGTCGCGGCAGATCTGCGAGATCGGAACGTCGTTGGCATTGCCCTCGAACGGGTTGGCGCTGCTTTCGCCGACCTGGTCGAGAGACATGTAGGCCCAGCCGAGCAGCGTGCTGAACGGGATCGTCAGCCAGATCGCTATCGACCCGAGCGCGCCACCCAGTTTGCCCATATCGGCAAAGACGGGAACGACCCCGAACGGCAACAGTGTGCAGAAGATCATGACGAACATCGAACTGACGATGGCGTATTGCCGGGGATAGGGATTGTTCTTGATGCGATCGCAGCGCGCCTGCTGGTCATGGAAGTCGCGGATCAGCTTGGTCAGTTCGCCATAGATCTGAGGAGGGAGCTTTGTGTCCTTGAACAGCGCATTGACCTGGACAGATTGCAGTTCGAGCAGGGCTATCGCCGGCTGGGGCGATTTCAGGACGTCCTCGGCCTGTTCGGCGAGCAGCGGACGCAATTCGTCGCCGACCGAGCTCGCATCCTCATGGATACGGTAGCGCCGCCGGTATTCGATATTGGCGGCCCGCGCCATGGACTCCCATGGCATCGGCCGGCGCAGGGAAAAGCGCAATGCCGTCATCCAGGCGATGTGGCGATAGATGAGCTGTCTGGCCGTCGGCGCGTCGAGGAAATCCCTGCAGAAATTGGACCACAAACGGCTGCTGGCCGTAATTTGCGTAAAAGCCTGCAGCGCGTCGCTGCTGCGGGTGAACACCTGCGAATTCTTGAACCCGGCGACGAGTGACACGGTGGTGCCAAGCACCAGCACCACCGACCATGGCACCGAAAACCCGGCGATGCCTGGAAGACGGTAGGCCGCCACGGCCAGACCGCTCACCACCACCATGTAGATGACGCTGCGCCGCGACCACAGCGCGAAATCGATCAGTTTGTAGGAACGGCCTACATACATCGTATCCCCTCAACTCATCGATAGGTCTGGTTTTGCACGGCCGGAATCTGGTCGCCTCATTGTGCCTTTGCAGCCCCGAACCGCAACCCGTCCATCAACAGCTTGACCAGCCGGCGCGAGCGGTCGCGCCATTCGGGGGTGTCGGGCGCTGAATAGATGCCGCCCAGCGCGTGCAGCACGTCGGAAGCGTCGACGTCGCCGCGGATGGTGCCGTCGGCCACCGCCGCCTCGACCAGGCGTCGCAAGGCTTGCGACACCCGGCCGAACGTGTCGGAAAACAGCGTCGAATTGGTGGTGAGCACAATGCGCAGGCTGGTCGCCAGGCCGCGCTTGGTGGCGATGTAGTCGACGAAGCGCTGCATCCACTGTTCCAGCGCGACATCGGACGGATGTTTTTGGGCAAGCTCGCCGGCGGCCGCGCACAGCGCCTCCACCTCACGACGATAGACCACCTCGACCAGATGCTCGCGCGTCGGGAAATGCCGGTAGAGCGTGCCGATGCCGACGCCGGCGCGGCGCGCGATCTCCTCCAGCGAGCCATCGATGCCGCGCTCGGCAAAGACTGACACCGCCACCTCGACCAGCCGGTCGCGGTTGCGCCGCGCATCGGCGCGCAGCGGCTTTGCGTCTACGGCCTCGGCCTTCTGTTCAGCAATGGCGGACGGCTCGCTGGCCAATTTTTTCTCCACATCGTGTCAGGGGGCTTGAATCCGGCAGGGTCAGCCACCACGTAATAAACGGAGGCGCCTCCGTTTTAGTGGAGCACCTTTATCATATAATCAGGAGAACCGGTATGTCACGTCTTTCGAACACGCAAGCCGACATCTCCCCTGCCCGCCTGCCTCGCGGGAGATCCGCCATCTCCGCTTTCGCCGTCAAGACCTGACCGAACAGTTACCTTGCCCTTCTGCGGCAAGGCACCAGTTCAATCCCATCCGCGTCAAGCAACTGGAGCCAGACGCCCATGACCAGCCTTCCCATTACCCTCACCATCAATGGCCACCGACACCAACTGGAGGTCGATCCACGCGTAACCCTGCTCGACCTGCTGCGCGAGCGGCTCGATCTCACCGGCACCAAGAAGGGCTGCGACCGCGGCCAATGCGGCGCCTGCACGGTGCTGGTCGACGGCAAGCGCATCAACTCATGCCTGGCGCTGGCGGTCAGCCATGACGGCGCCCAGGTCTTGACCATCGAAGGCGTCGCCAACGGCGAGGAACTGCATCCGGTGCAGGCCGCCTTCATCGCCCATGACGGCTTCCAGTGCGGGTTCTGCACACCCGGCCAGATCATGAGCACGCTCGGCCTGATCGCCGAGGGACAGGCCGGCGACGATCCCGAACGCATCCGCGAGGGGCTGAGCGGCAACATATGCCGCTGCGCGGCCTATGGCGGCATCGTCGAGGCCGTCCTGGAAGCCCAGCAACAGCTTGTCAAAGCCGACCGGAGGACCGCGGCATGAGAGACTTCG
This sequence comes from Mesorhizobium sp. M7A.F.Ca.US.014.04.1.1, assembly GCF_003998745.1. Classification (NCBI taxonomy): domain Bacteria; kingdom Pseudomonadati; phylum Pseudomonadota; class Alphaproteobacteria; order Hyphomicrobiales; family Phyllobacteriaceae; genus Mesorhizobium; species Mesorhizobium sp. M7A.F.Ca.US.014.04.1.1. The sequence goes on from NZ_RZRW01000400.1 coordinate 5,229, forward strand.
ATTACATCAGGCCCGCCACCATTCCCGACGCCATCGCCGCGGCAGCCGAGCCGGGCTCGGCCTATCTCGCCGGCGGCACCAATCTGCTCGACCTGATGAAAGGCGGCATCACCAGTCCCGAGCGTATCGTCGACATCTCCCGGCTGCCGGAACTCAACCGCATCGAACGGCTGGACGATGGTGGCCTGCGCATCGGTGCGCTGGTGCGTAACGCCGACCTTGCCTACCATCCGGCGTTCGCCAAATCCTATCCGGCGGTGGCCGAGGCGCTGCTGTCGGGCGCTTCGGCGCAGCTTCGCAACGCCGCCACCGTCGGCGG
>NZ_RZRW01000040.1:0-18743 GCF_003998745.1 Mesorhizobium sp. M7A.F.Ca.US.014.04.1.1
ATCTGGGCGCGGATGAATTCCTTGAAGTGGCTCTTGGTGACGCCCGACTTCTCCATGACGCCGTCGAGCTGGCTGAGCTGCATCTTGTTGCTCGAGGCAAAGCGCTGGTACGCGGCATCGACCTGGGCGTCGCTGATGCGGATACCAAGCCGCTTGGCCTCGGCCATACGCAGCGTCTGGTCGATCATTTCCTGGCCGGCATCGCCCTTCTTGCGCTGCAGCTTCAGGAAAGCGGCGCGATGGGCGATGTCGCCGGTGGTGACAGGAATGTCGTTGACGACGTATTTGATCTCGCTGGCGAAAGCCGGCGGCGCCATTACGGTGATCGACACGGACGTCGCCGCCACGAGCAACGCGAAACCTGCTGAAAAGAGGTATTTCCTCATCGTTGGCATCCCAATTCTATCCCGGTCCCGCCCAATTTGATCTTTCCAGGTGCGCGAAATCCGTGCCAGCCCTATGCGGCGAAACGATGTCGCCGATTGTTACTGGATCGTGTCGACGGCACTGGTCGACGAGCCGAAATCGCCGAGGGTGCGGAACGACAGATTGAAGCCGATGGTCTGCGACACCTCCCTGGTGTTCAGATCGCGCGACTGCGAGTAGGTCATCAAATAAGTGAAGCAGGAATCGTTGTAGGCGAAGCCGACGCCATCCTTGACCAGCAGGCTCTGCTGCAGGTCGTAGGTTCCTGTGCCGAAGACGCGCCAGTTTTCGGCCAGATGCGTGGATGCACCAAGCGTGACCTCGTGGCGGTCGGTGGTGAAGCCGTACAGCGGCTGGGCCTGGATGAAGGCGTATTTGGCGCTCAGCGACACAGGCAGGCCGGAATAGGCGGCCTTCACCTCGGCGCGGCGGATCTCGAAGCTCTGTTCGTCGAAACGGCCGCTGACCGAGGCCGCGAAGCCGTTGGGGCTGTTGATGCCGAACAGGCCGACATAGTCGGACTTGGTCGTGTCGAGGCCGGAGTTTGCGCCGACATTCACCAAATCCGGCGCGGCGAACGAATTCTCGCCGCCAATCTGATAGGATTGGCCGAAAATGGCATTGGTGCCCCAGCCATTGTTGTAGGAGCCGGAATAGCGGAAGCCGACATTGGCGCGCGAACCGCCTTCGACGCGGTCGTAGCCGGAGAACTTGTCGCGTTCGAACAAGGTGGTCGCATCGAAGACCATGCTTTGGGCGTCTTCGTTAGGCACTGAGAGGCCGCCGACATATTGCTCGTTCGGACGCATGAAGACCTGTGCCATCGGTTCGATGACATGGCTGGACCCGCTGGCCATGGAAAACAGCACCGGCCAACGCATCTCAAGCCCGGCGGTTGCCATGTAACGGGCAAATGACGAGCGCATGTCGTCCTGCTCGCCCAAATGCGTCGCCATTCTGTCGATCGCGTCCAGCGAAGCCGACGACGCGTTGAGGTAGTCGACGTCGCCCTGCAGCGCGAGCAACGGCGTCAGCACCAGCCCGCCATCGGTGACGAAGCTCCGCTTCCACTCGGCCTCGGCGGTGAGACGGCCCGATTCGCCTTCAATGCCGCGGACGCGCTGCGTGGGAGTGAGGGCATTGTAGGGCTCGACGAAGGTCTCATCGACATCGTCGCGGCGGATGACACGCGCGTTGACATTGAGCGATAGCTGGCCGCCGGCCACCGACGCATCAGGAATATAGGCGTAGTCGAGCGACGGCAGCACCCAGGGCTGTTGTCCGCTTCGCGCAGAGGCGTTGTCGTCAGGTGTATCTTCCTGCACATCGAAATGCATGGCGCGCACGTCGAAATAGTTGCGGCCGTTGAGACCCGTCAAGTAGACCGACGACTGGTGGACGCTGCTATTGTACTTTTCGATGCCGTAGGTGTTCGAGAAATTCTTGTCGGTCTGCAGCAGCACGTCCCAGCCGAAGTTCCAGCGTGAGTTGATGGCGAACTGCCCCTGGGTACCCATCATGCCGCGGAATTTGTTGGGATCGCCGGCGCTGCCCGAATTGACGTTGTGGCCAGAGCTGGAGGGGAAGGCAGTGGTGTCGAGGAAAGCGTCGGGATTCTGCTGGTGTATCCCGGCGATCTTCAAGCTGTACTCGCCATTGTTGAAGCGCTGACGCCACTCGGCCTCACCGAGGAAACCCTGCTTGGTATAGCCGGTGCCGGTGACGGTCAGGTCGTAGGTCGGCGCCAATGCAAGATAATAGGGGACTTTCACGCCGACGCCGAGATCGCTCTTGTAGATGATGCTCGGGATCAGGAAGCCGCTCTTGCGCTTCACCGTCGGGTCGGCAATTTCGAATGCAGGCAGATAGGCAAGCGGAAAACCGAAGAACTCGAAATTCGCATTCTCGAAGCGAACCGTCTTCTTCTCGCCGTTCCAGATGATCTTCTTGGCCTTGACGCGCCAGGTCGGCGCTTTGTCCGGCTTATCCTCGCACGGCTCGCAGGCGGTGTAGACGCCATTGTGGAAGGTGGTCAGCACGCCGCCCATGCGTTCGGCGCTTTCGGCGGCGAAATAGGCCTTGTCGATGGTTTCGACCCGCAACGCGTTGACGAAGCCGTCGGCGAAGTCATCGGTGATGTCGATATGCTGCGAATTGATCTTGGTACCGTCGCTGTTGATGACTTCGACGTTACCGCTTGCGACCATTCGCTTGGTGTTGCGGTTGTACTCGACCCGCTGGGCGACAAGGCGATTGCCACCATAGTCGATCTGCACGCCGCCAACGGCGGTCACGGTCTGGTTGTCGTTGTTATAGACCAGCGTGTCGGCCGCCAGCAGCATTTGCGAGCCGGACGGAACCGATGTCGCCATGTCGCCGACGTCCTGCGCAAGCGCCGGTGCCGGAACGGCGTAGGCAAGCACGCACGCCAAGGCGGTCGCCGCATAGAGGCGCGCCAAACCGGCCTGCCTGTTGCTGGGCAAAAACGCCTCCCTCACTAGCCGTCTTCCTTGTATAGCAGGAAAGTCACCCCGAAGAACATAGCCACCATGACCGGTACCCAGGCGGCTACGACAGTCGGCACGAATCCCGCCACGCCGAATGCCTTCACCAGAACCGAAACGACATAAAGCAGAAAGCCAGCGATGATGCCACCCAGAATCATCGTCGCCGACTGCCCCATCCTAGCAAATCGCATTGAAACCGTTGCCGCGATCAGCGTCATGGCGACGAGAAGGAACGGCAACGCCACGAGCGAATCAAACTGCATGGCAAAGGCATTTGCCTTGAGGCCGAAGGAGCGGGCAACCTCGATCTTTCCGGGCAGGTCGTAGAAGGGGATGGTTTCCGGGCGCGCCAGCCGCTCTTGCACGAATTCGGGCTTCAGATTGGTCGGTACGCGATCGGTTGCCGATGCCTGGATCGTGCCGTTCTGGAACGTCTTGACGTCCTGCAATTCCCAATAGCCGTCGCGCAGGAAGGCACGGGCAGCATCCTTGCGCTCGACGATGTTGCCTTGCGGGTCGAGAATGAAGAATACGACATCGGCCATTTCCAGGCCCTGGTTCAGGATGGCCCGCGCACCGATGATGGTGTCCCCCGAACTGGTTTTCTGCCGGATCCAGGGCGCGGCATCGGCCGAGACCGTATTCGATTTGCCGGAACGCAGCTGGGTTTCGATCTGCTCGGACCAGGAGAATGCGTGCGCGGCGAGCGGATTGATGACGCCAACCGACAGGACGCCGAACAGCAAGGCTCCGATACAGCAGGGCAAGAGGAACTGCCAGGCGGAAACACCGGCGGAACGCGCGATGACCAGCTCGTAGCGCCGGTTCAGCGACACCAGCGTCGCCATCGCCGAGAAGAGACCGACGAACGGCACCGTCTGCAGCATGATCATCGGCATGCGGAGGCCTGAAATGGCTACCGCCGTGCCGTAGGTGAAGCCGGGCAGGCCGGTGGTGCGGCCGGACAGCTCGGTGAAATCGATCAGGAACACCAGCGCCAGGAGGCCGATGAAGAACCAGATGGTGATCGTCACGTAGCGGAAGAAGAAATAGCGGCCCAGTGTCCAGCCCATCAGCCGACCCCTTGCCCTGATGTGCCGCGCCTGGACAAACGCAATTTGAAAGCATTCCAGCTGTCAGCGATGCGCGAGGCGAAGTTTGTCATCCAGTCCGCCCAGGTCACGGGCAGTTCCAGTGTCCGGTTCGAGACGATGAACCAGATCGCCACCGCGGAAGCCACGATCGGCACACCATAGACCATATAGGCATATTGCGGGATCTCATCCGCCTTGCTGGCGGCGAAAAAGCCCAGCCAACGCACGAACAGCGATATCGTGATCGCCGTGATCAGCGGATTGACGCGCGCCTCGCGGTGCGAGCGCGCATCCCCGGCGACCGCAAGCGCGATCAGCGCGAAAACCATGGAATAGGTCCATTCCGAGAACCGCTGGTTGACTTCGGCCCGGTATTCGTAGGGGCTCTGCTGATAATACTTGTCGTTGGCGCTCGGGTTGAGCAGGTACTGCGTCGTCTGGTCCTTGGGCAGGAGCGTCACCGCTGAAGCCGCCGCCATGAAGGCCGACATGTCGAAGGCATAGGAGGTGAAGCGGATGACGGAGAGATCGCCGGTCAGCGTTTTGCGATGGATGACGCCGTCATTCATCATCAGCACCTTTTCACCGCCGCGTTCGATGATGCTGCCGGTCTTGGCGTAGTAGACGAGGTTGACGCCTTCTTCGCGCGAATCGGCGACGAAAATGCCGCCCAGCCGATTGTTGGGAAGGCGCTCGCCGACCTGCAGGAACAACCCGTCGTCGATCTTGCGGAAGGTACCTTCCTGGATGATCAGCGACAACAGATCCGCGCGTGACGATGCCACCAGGGCCCGGTTCTTCTGCCGTGCGTAAGGATCGATGCCGTTGTCGACGGCAAAGGAAAAAACGGCTGCGGCGAGCGCCAGCAACATGATCGGCCGCACGATCGTCCAGCGCGAGGCTCCCGCGGCGTTGACGACGGCAAGTTCGGAATCCGAATTCATGACGCTGAGTGTCTGTGCGACCGCCACCACCAGCGCAAAAGGCACTACGATCGGGATGATGGACGGAAGGATGAGGGCGGCGACTTCGAAGAAGGTCAGCGCCGATTGGCCGCTGTCGGTGACCAGATCGATCTTTGCCAGCACCTGCGTCGTCCATACGATCGCCAGCGTCCACACAAGAGCGGCCATGAAGACCACGAAAGCGCGGCGCATGATGTAGCGTTCAACGACCTTCATGAAGGCTTTTCTCGATTTTTTCGAACGGCATCATGCCGCCGAACAAGGTAGCTGTCCGGCAGCGCCTGCACAACTGGCTCATCAGATGGTCTATCCGGGTTCTGTCCCACATCACGCCCCCCGGCTGGGCGGAGTGTCGGCGGGAATGGATAAGAAAGGGCGAACATCGATGGTTAACAACAAGTTGCGGCAAAAAGCGGGGCCGTGCCGCGACGAATCGTCATCGATTCCATAGGTCATATGGGATGCCAATTCGGCAAAGTCTTGCCAAATGCCGGAAAACGACCAAATGTCGCGCATCGTTTCGAACCGCTTCCCCAAAAGTCGCGCATTCCCTGAAAGCAGGACATGATGAATCAAAGACCGTCGATCGCCTTCGCCAAATTTTCCGGGTCCCAGAGCGGGGTGAACAAGAAGGGCACGGTCTTCGTGCTCGCGGCGGATGAGGGCGGCCTGAGCGACGTCGCCAAGCCCAGTGATCCCGGCAAGACACTGGAGCGGGCTTTTCCCGTGGCTGAGTTCACCGGCAAGTTCGCCAGCACGGTGGAAGTTCTGGCCCCGCAGGGAGCGTCGCTCGACAGACTGGTGGCGATAGGCACCGGCAAGGTGTCGGGACTGGACGAATATGCGTGGTTGAAGCTTGGCGGCACCGTTGCCGCGTCGCTGCGCAAGGCGACCGAGGTAGCGGTAGTCCTCGATGTGGTCGGCGCCTCGCCGAGCGCGAAGGACGCGGCAAGCCTTGCCGCGGGCATTCTCCTGCGCAGCTATTCCTTCGACAAGTACAAGACCAGGAAGGATAAGGACGACGGCAAGGCAGAGCCGAAGAAGCCGGTCAAGGTGACCATCCATACCGCCGATCCGGCCGCTGCGAAGAAGGCCTTCGCCGATGCCGAGGCGGTGATCGACGGCGTCCTTCTGGCGCGCGACCTCGTCAACGAACCGGCAAACGTGCTTGGGCCGGTCGAGTTCGCTGCCCGCGCCAAGGAACTCGAGGCACTCGGCGTCAAGGTCGAGATATTGGCTGAGAAGGAAATGAAGAAGCTCGGCATGGGCTCGCTGCTCGGTGTCGCGCAAGGCTCGCCACGCGGCGCCCGCATGGCGATCATGCAGTGGAACGGCGGCAAGCCGAAGGACAGCCCGATCGCCTTCGTCGGCAAGGGCGTCACTTTCGACACCGGCGGCAATTCCATAAAGCCGGCCTCGGGCATGGAGGATATGAAGGGCGACATGGGCGGTGCCGCCGCCGTTACCGGCCTGATGCATGCGCTGGCGGCCCGCAAGGCGAAAGCCAATGTCGTCGGTATCATCGGACTGGTCGAAAATGCGGTCGACGGTCATGCCCAGCGTCCCGGTGATATAGTCACTTCGATGTCGGGCCAGACCATCGAGGTGCTCAATACCGACGCCGAGGGCCGCCTCGTGCTGGCCGATGCGTTGTGGTACTGCAACGACCGCTTCCAGCCGAAATTCATGGTCAATCTGGCGACGCTGACCGGCGCCATCATGGTGGCGCTCGGCCAACATTATGCCGGCCTGTTTTCCAACAATGACGAACTGGCCGAAAAATTGTCGGTGGCGGGGCAGGCGACTCAGGAACGGCTTTTGCGCATGCCGCTCGGCGCCGAATACGACAAGCTGATCGATTCCAAGAACGCCGACATGAAGAACATCGGCGGCCGTTTTGGCGGCGCCACCATCGCGGCGCAGTTTCTGCAGCGCTTCGTCAAGGACACGCCATGGGCTCATCTCGACATAGCCGGCACGGCGATGGGGGCGCCGTCGAACGAGATCAACCAGTCGTGGGGTTCCGGTTTCGGCGTCAGGCTGCTCGACCGGCTGGTGCGCGATAACTATGAGCAGTGAACGGGTTCGATCACTATAGGCTGAAGCGATGGCCGACGTTCTGTTCTACCACCTGACCGAATCGACGCTGGAGGATGCGCTGCCAGGCCTCCTGGAGCGCAGCGTCGACCGTGGCTGGCGCGCCGTGGTGCAGACAGGCACCGAGGAACGCCGCGATGCGCTCGACCAGCATCTTTGGACCTTCCGCGACGATTCGTTCCTGGCGCACGCAACCGATCGTGAAGCTCATCCCGGCGAACAGCCGATTCTGTTGACCACCGGCGACGGCAATCCCAACGACGCCAAGATAAGGTTCCTGGTCGACGGCGCGGTGCCGCCTGACCTTGGCGGCTACGAGCGCGCGGTGTTCCTGTTCGATGGCCACGATGCCGCCCAGCTCGAGGCGGCGCGAGGACACTGGAAGGTGATGAAGAGCGCTGGCCACGACGTCACCTACTGGCAACAGACGCCAGATCGCCGCTGGGAGCGCAAGGCGTAGACCAGCCGCTTGTGGCGGATGACTCGATCCTACAGTCTTGCCTTGATCCGGTTCTGTTTCCGGGTGACGTAGTCGCCGTGTTTCAATCTCTTGAAAACATACCAGTCGCCATCCGGAGCCTTGCGCTGGTAGATTACTTTGCCAGCCTGGCGGTGCTCGAAGCAGGTCATCGAGCCCTTCACGCCCCAGGAACCGTGCCATTGCGCACGCCAGCACAGCTTGCCGCCGCCGGGAATGAACCACATGCCGTCGCCATAGCCCGACTTGCCTTTGTCGTGGGTCCAGGACTCGAACTGTCTCTGCTTGACGGCAAAGAAGCCGGCGCCCTTCTTGCCCCACAGCCACGAATGGTTCTGATAGATCTGGTAGACGCCTTCGTCAGGAACCGCTGTGGCCTCTTGAGCCTGCTCGGCGATTTTCATCGCCGTCTTGGCTGTCGCAGGAGCCTGGAAGGCAAGAACAAGAACGGAGCAGGCGAATGCCGCTCCAAGATAATTTCCCACTACCCGCTTCACGAAACTTCTCCACAGACTGATTTACGCCACGCCTCAATCCTCATCCCGAACCGCTGGTTCGGGATGGATCACGATCAAACAAGGAGATTGGAAGTCGATCCCGATCGCGTCGGGGTCGATCAGCACGATGCGTCTACGGCAGGACGTGCTGGGTCACCCTCCAGTCGGGCAGACCATAGCCACCCAGCCACGGCCACACTTCCTTCTGGTTGAAGTAGACAACCGAAGTCAGCGCCGGGAACTCCGCGTAGGATTTGCGGGAATCTTCCTGCCATTTCGAGACATAGTCCTGCTTCCCGACATAGCCGAGTTCCGCAACGATGATCGGCTTGTTGAACACTGCAACGCGGTCATAGCCGGGCTTCAGCAGCTCAGCGAAGGTGCGGTCGCGGCCGGTCTCGTCATCATCTTTTTTCTGCAGACCGAACACCGACAGGCCGATGACGTCGACATAGTCGTCGCCGGGGTAGTATTTTTCCAAACCCTCTTCGCCTTTGGGCGACCACATGTACTTGGCTGCGGGGGCAGCCTTGCGGCAGATGTCGACTTCGCGCTTGTAAGCGGAGATCCAGTCCTTGGGAGCCCAGTTGGCCCAGGTGAAGCGGCCGTTCTTGTCTTCCATTTCCTGCGCCCAGCGAATGGTCACCGGGCTCTTCATCTGTCCCACCAGGTCGCAGATCGCCTGCATGTTGGCGTCATATTTGCCGCTCAAAATGCCGTCGCGCAATTCGGGCGGGGTGATGCGCCAGTCCTTGGACCAGGTCCACGGCTCAACCGTGATCAGCAGCGAACGGCCGCGCTGCAGCGCATAGGCGTCGGCGAGTGGCAGCGTCGACAGATCGACGTCTTCCCAGGGCAGGAACAGCTCTTCGATGCTGGCGCTCTTGTCGGCGCTGAAGTCGCCGTAGGGATCGTAGGATCCGAACGCCGAGGCGGCGCTGCTCGTCTGGACGGGGTCCGTCGCGGCTACTGAGCCAGCGCCTCCTGCCGTGGGGAACGCGGCGCTTCCGCCCAATGCCAGCGCGATTGCAAGTGCTTTTACTGTGGAGTGTTTCATGTCGATCTCCCATGGCCCCAACCTCTTGCGGAAGTTAAGGCTTCGCCCGTGCGCATCGATGCTTGATCGACACGATTACCCAAAACCGATCGGCTCTATTTGGCAGAATCTGCGGGATTTCGGAGCGACCCGTTGGCGGATGTGCGAAACCTGACACAGAGCCACCCAAAAAATTATCTCTCAAGGCCCTATACAGGGGGCGCTCGAGAGAAAGTTCGCCGCGATACTCACAAATTCGCGTCAATATCCCGATATATCATCCCTGGCTAATTTAAGAGCCGGTCGCGACCAAGAGTCAAGTGCAATTAACGGTTGCTTAACCATGTGCGCGCGACATGGTTAACGCTGCTCTCAAAGTTCGATCCTTGCCGGACAGCTTTGGCCCATCGGCGAATTCTCCAGCGCTGAAAAATTTGCGGCTCATCGTTCACGTGCTGGTCGGTGGAAACTGTTCCACCGGACTATCCTTAACCAGTTCTGAAGAACCGTAGTTAAGAAATAACTAATTTAGTTGACTCTAAGGATGCCTGAGCGGATTCTGCTGCTGGGTTAGGCTCATCGGCCGTCGTTTGGCTGATGCTCGGGTGGCGGCAGTAAAGTGTATGAGTGTTTCCGCGGACGTGGGGATCATCGGCAGTAAGACCATGCCGAAACGGGGGCGTGGGGCAGCTCCGGGCAAGGCGGCGGAGAAGCCTCCTTTTCTGGTGCCCGTGCTGTCGGCCGCCCAGAAGCGGATCTGGAAGCTAGGACTTGCCTGCTGGTCGGTAACGTTCGGATTTTTCTGGTTCTGGTGGCTGCAGCCCGGGCACATCGAACACGTTATCCCATACATGCTGGCGACATTGACGCTCGTATGGCTGACATTCATGCCGATGTATTTTCTCTTGAACGTGCATGCGATGAAAAAGCCGTCCAGGCTTCACACGATCCCGAAGCATTCGCGTGTCGCGATGGTGGTGACCAAGGCTCCGTCAGAGCCGTTTTCCGTGGTTGCGCGAACCCTCGAGGCAATGCTGGCGCAGGACTGTCCGCATGATACCTGGCTGGCCGACGAGGACCCGTCCGAGGAAACGATTGCCTGGTGCGATGCCCATAACGTCATGATTTCGACGCGGCGCGGGCGGGAAGATTATCACCGCAAGGTGTGGCCCCGCCGGACGCGCTGCAAAGAGGGAAACCTGGCCTTCTTCTACGACCACTATGGTTATGAACGCTATCACTTCGTCGCTCAGATGGACGCGGACCACGTCCCGACACCAACCTATCTCAGGGAAATCCTGGTTGCCTTTGCCGACCCGGCGGTTGGCTATGTATCGGCGCCGAGCATATGCGACAACAATGCCGCTGAAAGCTGGTCGGCACGCGGCCGGCTGTTCCCGGAAGGGATGTTCCACGGACCTTTGCAGTCCGGCCACACGGGCGACGGAACGCCGCTCTGCATCGGCTCGCACTATGCCGTGAGAACCGCAGCGCTCAAGCAGGTCGGCGGCCTTGGCCCGGAACTGGCCGAAGATCACTCGACGTCCATGCTGTTCATTGCGGCTGGTTGGCGCGGTGTGCATGCCATAGACGCCATTGCCCATGGCGACGGCCCGCAAACCTTTGCCGATCTTGTCACGCAAGAGTTCCAGTGGTCGCGGAGCCTGATGACGATCATGCTCGAATACTCGCCCATATACCTTTCCAAGGTATCGCCACGGCTGAAATTCCAGTTCCTGTTCCGCCAGCTCTGGTATCCGCTTTTCGCCGTATTTTCGCTTCTCATGTACATCATGCCGATATACGCACTTATTACGGGTCAGAATTTCGCCAATGTGACGTATATTGACTTCCTTCTATACTATGCGCCGAACTCGATTTCGCTGATTGTGCTGGTGATGCTGTTGAAGTCCTTCGGGCTGTCGCGCCCACTGACCGCCAAGACGATCAGTTGGGAGGGAATGTTGTTCTCATTCTTCGCTCGTTGGCCGTGGGTGCTGGCGGGCACGCTGTCGTCGATCCGCGATTATCTGACCAAGTCGTTCGTCGATTTTCGCGTTACCCCCAAGGGCAGCGGCCCGAAAAACCTGCTGCCTGCCCGCGTTATTGTTCCCTATGTGGTGCTTGCAATGGGAGCTTCGCTGCCGGTCCTTCTTGTAGACCGCGCCTCGGACGCCACCGGCTTCTACTGGTTCGCTGCCTTCAATGCGTTCGTCTACGGATTGCTTGTGGTCGTGATCATCACCAGGCACCTCGTGGAGAACAAAATTTCGTTGCGTTGCAATGCCGCGAAACTCACCTTGCAGGCCTCGCTCGCTGGCGTTGCGCTCTTCGTCCCGGGCGCCGCGTTCTGTGACCGCGGCCTGGAAGGCATATATGGGCTCCAGCAGGGGGCAGGCGGTATGCGCATCGTCAGCGTGGCCTACCCGGTTTCCGGAGCCGGGCGCGGCGGGAGCGGAACCCGCACATTCCATCTTGACCCCGCCTGGAATCCGCCACGCTGACGCCGACAGGCGTCCGTGCGCAAACAACTCCCCTGAACCGCATTTGCCTTGATAGCCGGCCGGCAAGCTGTGGCAGGACCAGGCACGAGCCCAAAAGGTCAAATTTTAATAATATCCGGTCGAGTGCCGAAAGACCGCGCTCATCATATCGTTTGCATGATATTTAATAAGTCTCCCCTAATATACAGCCCATGATGTGAGTGGCGATGGGTCACTCGCGTGGTGCGGAAAGCAAATAAGAGCAATATATCTCCGCGCTCCAGCGACTTGTATTTCATGGCAGGGATAGCGATGAACAAAATAATGGAAAGAGGGGCAAGGCTCGGCAAGAAACATGCCTGTGCATTTGCCGCGGTTGCATTGATCTCGATGATGTCCGGTTGCCAAAGCATGGATGCCACCAAGACGAGCTCGATCGGCACCAAGCCCGTGGTTCATTCGCTTGGCCAGAGGGTGCACTACGCCAAGGACAAGCGGCTGCATCTGATCAACCGCAAACCGCTCACCAAGATGACCAACGTGACGCGTACGAGGGAGGAGGCCTATGCGGCCTTCGTGCGGCCGCAGCGGGTCGGCAGGCCGGCGACGGTGAAGGTCTCCTACAGTCTGGGCAATGGCGGCCCGCTCCTGGGTCATTCGCCCTGGATATGTGGTCCGAGCGGTTTCGGCCAGCGCGCCAGCTGCCGTTCGCGTTACTAAGCCATCAGACCTGAAGCGCGGCCGATTTGACTGCTGCCGGGTCTTTGCCGGGGGGCGCGAGTGGAGGGCGGGAGGTTTGCGCAGACGTTGCGCTTTGCCTCTTGCCCTCCAACCGCCATGCGTTCGTTAGGCGCGGACCTCCGTGGCATTCCGATCAGGTCACGATGCTCGGCCCGGGGCGTGCCAGCCGTCATTGTCGCCGCCCGGCGGCCGTGGCCGCGCGACATAGGCCGATGCTCCGTTCGCCTCGTGATAGACGCGTGCCAGCATTTCCGCCAGCACGCCCGACGTCACCATCTGCACCCCGGCGATGAGCATGAAGAAGCCGGTGAACAGCATCGGGCGTGTTCCGATGTCTTCGGCGAAAAACAGCTTCAGGCAAAGCAGGTAGGCAAGGATCAGCGAACCCAGCGCGCCAAGCACGATGCCGATGCCGCCGAAGAAATGTCCCGGCCGTGTGCGATAGCGCATGAAGAAGTACATGAACACCAGATCGAGCACGACCCTGAAGGTGCGCGAAATGCCGTATTTGGACTGGCCGTGGATGCGGGCATGGTGCGTCACCACCTCCTGCGCGATGCGTCTGGGGGTCGTCACCGTGGCCAGCCATGCCGGGATGAAGCGGTGCATCTCGCCATAGAGCTTGACGCTGCGGATGACGTTGCCGCGATAGACCTTGAGGCTGCAGCCATAATCCTTGAGGCGCACGCCGGTGACGCGCGCGATCAGCGCGTTGGCGATGCGCGAGGGCAGCCTGCGCATGAAAAAACCTTCCTGGCGGTCCTTACGCCAGCCGACCACCAGGTCGAGATCCTCGCTCAGCAGGCGATAGACCATGCGGGGGATGTCGTAGGGATCATTTTGCAGGTCGCCGTCGATCGTGGCGATGACGTCGCCGCGCGCCGCGTCGATGCCGGCCTGCATCGCGGCGGTCTGCTTGTAGTTGCGCACCAGTTCGACCGCATGCACATGCGAGCCGTAATGCGCTGCAAGGCGCCTGATCTCGCTCACCGTCGCGTCGGTGCTGCCGTCATCGACCAGCACGACCTCCCAGGGCTGGTCGTAGCGTTCCATCGCCTGGTGGATCCGTGCCAGCAGCGGCTCGACGTTTTCGGCCTCGTTGTACATGGGGACGACGATGGACAGCGTATGGTTCGGCATTACCGCGCCGTCAGGCAGTCCCGAAGCAGGGATGGGCAATACGTTCATTGGGATGGCTTCCTTGCAGGTCCGACAGCCGGATTTCCCGGCAGCGTCGATTTCGAGGGAAACAGCCAGGCGATCGCACCCGTGGCGATTGCCGAGCAGAAGATGAACAGGTGCAGCGCCAGCGCCGCCTGCAAGCCATTCTTCATCGTGATTCCGGAGGTGAGCAGCGCCGCCGCTGCTCCCGCTTCATAGGTGCCGAAGCCGGCGACGCCTTGCACCGGCAGTATGGCGGCTCCTTCGGCCCCAACGACGCCTGGAAAGGCGGTCGAAAAGGATGTCCCCAGCAGCATTGCCAACAACCATCCCTGCACAGTGAGCTTCAGCGACCAGTTCGCGATCGTCCACCACCAGCCATAGCGCGAGCGTCCGGTTGCTTCGGTGAACACATCTCGGAGCTTGCCGAGCTTCGCCACGATCTTGCCGCGGCCGGCCCAGTCATGCGGTGCACGCGCCCAGCGCGGCAGGTACCAGGCGGCGACGATCAAGACGGCCCCGCCCGCAATCCTAATCGCCGGATGCAGGCCCGGCCACACCGCCAGGGCGAGCACGCCGACGACGAAAGCGTCCTGCAGTCTGAACCACAGCAGTGAGGCGCTGGCGCGCATGATCGGTATGCCGAAGACCTGGCGCAGGAGCAGGGGAAAGGCCGTCTCGCCGCCGCGAAAGGGCACGACGTTGATCATCGCATTGTGGATCAGAATGACGCGCAGGCAGGCGCCGAAGCGGCCATGCACCTCGTCGCGGAACTCGTCGCAGACGCGCAGCGCACGCAAGACATAGGTGGCGAAGAACGCGATCGTCGCCACGGCGAAGGTGCCGGGCGTGATGCGGGCAAAGGCGTCGCCGACCATGCGCCAGCGCGAGTCGCTGGCGAGCCAGGCCAGCAGGGCCAGCGTCACAATGATCGAAATCGCTCGTTTCAACAATTCCTCCGGTCGCAACCGTCGAATTCCGCCAGCCGTAGAGATATTTGACCTTGCTGGCCGGCTTGTCTCGCTTAGCTTGCTGCGTTGGGCAGGCGAGGGCGGGTCGGCAAGGTCGCTGACCGTCGCCGGATTTCCAACGTTTGCCTGATCCCCAGCCCATAAGCCCAACGGCCTGACCAGATCAAGGCCGGCTGATTTCATAAATCAGGAGGTTGTCCGAATCCAGCCGCTTGGTCCCGATCTTGTTGAGATAGTCGATCACCCCGTCATGATGCTCGATGAACGGCCGTTTCTGACTGTCTTCGGCATCCTTTGCCACGCCGAACCAATCCGCGCCTTGCGTGCGAAGTTCCTCAAGCTGTGCTATCGCGATGGCATCGTCCTCGACGAACCTGGACCACTCCACGTCGCCGCCACCAGGCGGAAACACCCACCCGCGCGCCCTGCTGTAATAGACTGCGACGGGATCTCCCACCTCCGGAGCGATGGCCACGACAAGATCGCCAGGTTGGGCCCTGCGCGCCAGCTCGTCGCCAAGCAACTTTCCATTCATGGCGAAGGGCGCCTTCATCGTCCGGACGAGGGGAAAAGTCGACCAGACAAGCATAGCGGCCACGATGCAAATCGACCGCAGAATTATCCCAGGAGACGGAACGGTTTTGGCTCCAAGCGTCGCCAGGACGACCGCGCCACGGCCGCAAAACATCGCAAATGGCACATGGAATATATGATAGTTCCATGGATTGGTCGTGATCTCACGTGCCGCAGCGAGATAAACAACAGAGGCCGCTGCAAGCCATATGAAAGGTATGGCCGAAAGAGCGCGTTCTTTCGATTCCGCGACTGGCTGGGGCGGTATCCAGAATCCGACCGCCATCAAAATCATGAACGGATAGCCATAAAACCACCAGACCGACGTGTTCCAAACAGATTTGAAATAGAAATCGTTGCTGAAAAACGTCCAGAATCCAGAATCCCAGATGTATCCGCTGCCCGCGACATGAAAGGGCGGATAGGTTCGCCCGAGATAAATGGCCCAGCTGTAGTAGGCGCCGATGACGAACAGGCTGACCAGTCCGCTTATGAATACTTTGGCCGCATGCTTTCGCCGATTTTGCAAAAGCCAGCAAACCATCAGATAGAATATGACGCCTCCAGCAGCCAAACCCGGTGGTTTTGCAAGCACACCGAGGGAAAAGCTGGCTGTGGCGAAAGGGAGCAGCCACGCGCTGCCTCCCGTCCAGTATTTCGTGAAAAGCCAGACGCCCAAGGTTACCAGAGCCAGCATCGAGGGGTCGGGAAGAAACGAGCTGTCGATCATGATCGCCGCCGGCATCAGCGCATAGGCAAGTGCCGCGGCGTGGGCGTGCGTCTCGCCCCAGCATAGCGCCGTTAATCTGTGCAGTGAAAACACCGTCACCAAGCCGAAAAGGGCCGCAATCATGCGGCCGAACCAGTCGTGCCAGCCAAAGAGTTGGTAGAGTATGGCGGTCAGATAGCTGACGATCTGGAACTCGCGGCCCTGATAGCTTGGCCCGGGCCCGGTCCAGCTGACCTCGGGGAAGAAGATGTTCCAGCTGCGCTGCTGGAAATTGTCGGCCATCATCGCGGTACTTGTTTCGCGCCAGCTGAAGGCATCGACCAGCGGCAAGGTTATGTTGTGGAACCTGAACAGGATCGCAATGAACAGTATCCCCAGCAAGATCGCCATGTTGGGGCTCACGGTGTTGCGAGCAGTCGTTTCCCGGACGGTCGACTGCTGCCGGTATTGCTGACCTTCGGCCTGGTTCAATTCCGGGTCGCCCGCCATTTGAAACCGCGTCCTCCCTGACGTCTGCGGATGTTGCTTTTGAGTGCGATTGTCAGAGTTGGCAGAGCATATGACACATTTCTTAATTTTGACGACAGCGGGATGCGCACATCTGGAACGGTTGTTGTCCGTCCGCTCGCAAAGGTTGACATCACCGTTCTCGCGACTGTTAAATAGTTCATACGGCTGTCAGAGCGATGATAGTGCTACCTTGGGCAAAACGGGCATGCGAACGCCAATTGTACTGACAGCTCTGACCGGATTGCCACCGCATGGTGTCGACGGTCGACGCAAACATTGTCGGTTCGCAACTTGTATGCAACTCATGTTTCTCCTGGCCCTCTGCGGCCAGACGGCGCTTTCGGGAACGGCGCATGCGGCTGCCGCCAAAGACGGCAGACCAGCGGGAACGGTCATCGCACCGGCTCCAACTGCCTACGAGCTGCAGCTTCTTTATGCCGACCGCACATGGATATGGAAAAACGGCGCGGCCTTTTTCGCGCAGGACAATCGACGTCTCCAGGCCTGGACGTCCGGGCAGGACACCACGTCTGTCGCGGAGGGTAGATGGCTGGTGACCAAGGATGGCAAGATGTGCATGGAGCTCGCCTGGCGATCGAAAGGTTACACCGGCGAGCAGCACCGCACCTGCTACAGCCACCGCATTCAGGGCCTGAATATCGAGCAACGCAAGGATCCGGACGGGGAATGGTACGGTTTCAAGCGATCTCCCGAGGATCCTTCCGACGAATACAAGAAATTCGAAGCAGGCGACACCAAGGGCGCGCAGTTCGAAGTGACCCGCAAGCTGGTCGATGCCAAAAAGTAGGCCGCGCTTCCGGCCGCGCTGAGATGGCCGGGCTGTTCTTCCCGTGCGCCTGTCGTGGAACCCGCGAATCGCTTATGGTTGAGTGGCTCGGCAGGCGCTCGGCGCGCCGAGCGCATTTAGTCGCATTCAACTGCATCGCCTGGACGACAAGACGATGGCCTGCCATACGGTTTTGATGAAATTTAATAATTAGTGATATCTAATATAACGTGTGATGTGCGAGTGGTCACTCATGCGGCGTGGAAGCGGCCCAAGTATAGTATGTCGCAATGCGCCCCTGGCTTATACTTGATAGCAAGGGACAGAGGATGAGAAATTCCGCGAGCGTATTTCGCTCAAGCAAGAATGTCGTATCTATTGCCGCGGCTGTGGCGCTGAGCTCTATGGTTGCAGGTTGTCAAGGTATGGACGCAACTGAAACCGGTTCGGTCCTTATCAGGCCCATCGTCCACCCGGTCCGCAGTCAGCCCTCGGTCCAGCCCGTGCAGGCCAGATTTCTCGTGCGCTCGCTCCGGGCCGACCTTCCGATCCAGATGACAAGCACAATAGGGACCGAAAGTGCCTACGCCTTTGCACCGCCGCAACGGATCAAAGCCAGCACGCCGGCGCCGGTGAACATCTCGTTCAATCCGGGCGATGGCAGCACGTTCTCGGGCGGCTCGCCTTATATCTGCAGCCCTAGCGGATTTGGCCAGCGCGCGAACTGTCACCCCCGCTATCTCTGACCCGTCGGGCGACGACCGGCGCTGCCGCCCTCACTGGCGGCAGTTTCATGGGCCTGGTCTTCAGTCCGAAAAAGGGAGCGGCCGTCCTGACAATCGTATCGATGTCTGAAAGCTCCGGCACAAAGCCAAGATGTTCGCGTGCGCTTCCCGGGTCGGCGTAGAGCTCCGCCGGATCTCCGGCGCGTCGGCTCCTGAACACTGCCGGAACCGGCCTCGACGTGATTCGGCCGACCGCCTTGACAATCTCCTTGATGGAGACGCCCCGCCCTGTGCCGAGATTGACCGCAAGGCTTCGCCCGCCACCCTCGATATGCATGAGCGCTTTCAGGTGGGCGCGGGCCAGATCGGTGACGTGGATATAATCCCTTACGCAAGTGCCGTCCGACGTGTCGTAGTCGGTGCCGAAAACCTCGATCGCGTCGATGATGCCCGATGCGGCCATGAGCACTCTGGGAACCAGATGGGTTTCCGGCGAATGCCACTCACCGAGCTCGCCATCGGGATCGGCGCCACAAGCGTTGAAATAGCGCAGGATCGCAAATTTCATTCCGTACGCGGACGCATAGTCGCCGATGATCTGTTCACCCATCAGCTTGGTGCGCCCATAGGGGCTGATCGGATTTTGCGAGGAGGTCTCGCGAACCGGCAACGCCTCCGGCACGCCGTAGGTCGCACAGCTGCTGGAGAAGATGATGTTTTCGATCGAACTCGCGCGTGCGGCATCGAGCACCGCGATGGTGCCTGTCACATTGGTCGAATAATATTCGGCCGGCTCGCGAACGGACTCTCCGACATAGGCCAGCGCAGCAAAATGGATCACGGCCGTCGGCCGGTGCGTTTCCATCGCCCGCCGCAGTGCATCCCGATCCCGGATATCGCCGACGACAAGCGGCCCCCAGGCGACGGATCTCTCATTGCCGCGGCTCAGATTGTCGAAAACC